>JAPOVT010000003.1 GCA_026708015.1 bacterium | reverse complement strand
CGTGTTGCCGCCGCCGTTCCCGTTTGTTGTGGGCGTGGGATCGGGGGTGGGCTGGGGCGTCAGGTCGGGCGTCGGGTTGGGCGTGGGATCGGGGGTGGGCTGGGGCGTCGGGTCGGGCGTTGGGTTGGGCGTTGGGTTGGGCGTCGGGGTGGGGCATGGTGTGGAACCGCCGCACGGCAGGTTGGGGTTCGGGTAGTTCGGCGCTGGCGTCGGCTTGGGCGTCGGGGTGGGCTTGGGTCCGCATCCTGTTCCGCTGGAGTTGACCGGGAGTCCCGCTGCTGCACAGATTTGTGCCTGGGTCATGCCGCAGAAAAGCCCGGTGCATGGCTTGGGGGCGGGCGTGGGCGTGGGGTGGGGGTCGTGGACCGTGCGGGTTCCGGTTCTGGTTTCCATGACCGTGTAGGTCACGGTTCTGGTGTACGGGGCCACCCTCACCTGCCAGCAGCCCAGATAGATGCACACCGTCTTGTAGTTGTAGGCGGGAACCGTGCGGGTCTTTTGAACCGGGACTTTATAGGTGTAGGTCTCCTGCCGAGGTGGGTGGGCGTCGGCGGTTGGCGTGTCGTCGGGCAGCGCGAGCACCAGGCCGGTAGCCAGCAGCACCACCGGCAGCAGAACCGCCAGCCAGCGGAACCTCCCCCCGCTCGCCCCGTCGCCTTTCTTGCGCTCGCCCGTTGTGGTGGCCCCCTTCGGAAGGTCGGGTTTTCCACTCAGAAGAAGCCCACGGCCAAAATTGGAAATGAATGCGGGCACGCACCTGGCAATCACGATAAAAAAGCGCTTCATGGGACATTGAAATACCGCGGGCCCACCCAGAAGTCAAATCAAAGACGCGGCCAATCCTGGACATCTGCACCACACCACCCATGTCACAGCAATAAAGGCTTCGCATTTGACAGCCTCAGAGAACCGCTTGATCCTGCCGTTGGTCCCATAGCACCCAACGGCGCATCAGTATCTACACGGCGTAGTTCGCCAACAAGGCCAAACCGTTGCGGGCCAGGGCCTTGGCCTCGCCAACGTCAATCAAGGGTCGAGGCCCAGCAGTCGAGGAAGCACCCTCGTCACTCTGGTGGCGAGGTCGGCAGCCACAGATGGATCACATCACGTCCTAAATCGATGTCTTAGGTGGGATTGGCGGGTGGCCAGGTCGGCAGCGTGCTCTTGGGGGGTGACGGTGGGGTGGTCGGCGGGCAGAGCATAAGCCACATCGGCGAGGGCCACCACTTCGGTGGTGGGGGCCATGGCATGGTCGCCGGTGGGCCAGAACCAGCGCAGGGTACACAAGCCGTTGCGGCGGTTGGCGTTGTCGAGCCAGTTGGCGACGCCGGGGTCGGTGCCGCATACCACATAGCGCACTTTGCCGTCAGAGGAGATCGTGGTCTGGGTCTGGTTGCGACAGGAGATGTGGGCGTAGGTGTCAACCAGCTCGAACGTGCCCATCATGTAGAGCTGGGCACCCCAATAGTGGGCCTCGGGCACTTCGGCGGTCACGATCAGGGCCTGGTCGGGCTCTAGATCCCAGAAGCAGAACTCGTAGCGGGCCATGGACAAGCCCTTGGACACCTCCAGGGTGCGGTTGGTGAAGGTGTTGTCGATGCGCTCGGCTCGATTCATCACCATGTAGGCGTTCCACCGCTCGATGGAGTCGGTAATCTGCATCATGGCCCGACGCACCCGGGTGGCGAGAGCCGGTCCGTCGAGCACGGGAGCGGGCTCGGGGTCGAGGCACTCGATGGTGAAGAAGGCCGGCTCGTCGGGCGTCCAGTCGAAGTAGTACTCCCGTATCGACGCCGACAGCACCCCGTCGGGAATGGCCACTGCGCCGGGCTCTTCGCCCCCGAGCAAAATCTCGAAGTCGTCGTGACGGGCGAGGCCCAGGTCGTGGGCGGTGATGGTGGCCTTGGTGCCCCAGATGTCGTTGTGCATGAACCCGGCCCGCAGGGCGATGATGAAATCGTCGCAACCGTGCATGTTGCCGGTGATGCGGTACCGGCAACCGGGCTCGATGCGGGCGTGGCGGTACACGTTGTCGGCGTTGGGGCCGCCCCACTGGGTGATCAGATCGTTCTGGCGGCTGAACTCCGGGCGGGCAGGGTCGGCATGGAGCACTTCCCAGCCCAGAAACGCCACCACGTTGTCGGCCAAATGCTCCAGCATTTCCAAGTCGGCGCCGTCGCCGGTGGGATAGGGCGGGGCCACCACTTCGCGGCCCATCTGCTTGAGCAGATCGCACCACTCATCCCAGGCCTCGACCGCAGTGCCGATGTCGTTCACTACGCAAACCTTGCCAAGAACGGCTCCACCGCGGCCAGAAAACCGGGGGTGTTCTGGCCGTGGACGTTGTGGCTGCAATCAGGCACGGTCACCAACTGCCCGCTGGGAAGAGCATCGGCGAACCGCTCAGCGGCCTCAGCGGTGAGCACCCAGGAGTCGGCGCCTCGCACCAGCAGCACCGGCTGAGCGATGAACTCGGCGTCCTCCAGGGTGAAGCGGTCGCCAGCCCGGCGGTGTTCGGCCCCGTGGGCCAGCCGGGGTCCGTGGTCCACCTTGGAGATGTAGGTGCCGTCGACCCGCTGGAAAAGGTTGTACTTGACCGTTCGCTCGATGTGCTCGCGGCTGCGATAGGGGTCGTACTTCTGCACCGCGGCCACAAAGTCATCCAAGTCTTGGAACTCCCGGTTCTCGGTGACGAAGGTGCGAATCACCTGGGTGCCCACCTCGGAGATCTCAGGGCCGATGTCCACCAGCACGATGGCCTTGGCCAGGTCGGGGTGGTCGAGGGTGAGGCGCATGGTGTTCATGCCCCCCATGGAGTGGCCCATCACGATGGGGTCGGCCACCCCGAGCGCCTCACAGAAGGCGGCGGCGTCGGCGGCCATGGCGCCCGAGGAGTAGTCGGCGTCGCGGGCCCATTCGCTGTCACCGTGGCCCCGCTGGTCGAGGGCCAAAACGTGGTAGCGGTCGGCCAGCGCCAGGCTGACCAGGTCCCAGGAGTGGCACGACTGGTTGCCGCCGTGAAGCAGCAGCACGGTGGAAGCGTCAGAGCTGCCCCACTCGGAGAAGTGGAAGCGGTGATGGCGGGCCACGATGTTGCGCGACGCATAGGTGATGTCAGAACCGTGGGGGATGCCGAGGTCGGCCGCGCTGGTACACAGGCTCTCGAACTCGGCGGTGACCGTCATGTCCAGGGGTTCAGCCGTGGAGGCGAACTCGTTGAGGTGCATCAGCCGCTTCCCTCCTTCAGGTCAGCGTAGAAATACTTCACCAGCTCGTTGAACACATCGGCCCGCTCCCACTGGAGGAAATGGCCGCATTCGGGGATCACCACGGGCCCCACCCGATTGGCGAAGGCGATCTCGCAGCGCTTGGGGAAGTCCTTGGGCACCACCTGGTCGTCGGGGCCGTACAAAATGAGCGTGGGGGCCTGGACCTGGGTGCCCATCATGGGCGGCTCGGTCATGGGTCGACCGTATTCCAGTTGGTACACCGACCAGCCCGCGGCCAGCCGCTCCAGATCGGCGAACGGCTCGGTCATGAAATCGATGTCGTCCTCCTCGAAGGAATGCTGGGAGGCCCACAGCCGATGCTCATAGCAGTCGCGCACATAGCGGCGGCGGCGCTCGGGGGTGTCGAGGTCGGCCCGGAGCTGGTCGGGGTCGCGGCCCTGGCGGATGCGGTAGTCGCCGGTGGGGCCGTGGGGCAGCGGGTTCAACGACAGGCCCCGCTCGGTGTACCAGTCCACCTGGTCGACGATGAAGGGGGCCACGGTGTTGAAGAACACCATCCGCTCGGCGAACTCGGGCCAGCGGTTGGCCATGTCCACGATCACCGCGCCGCCCACGTCGCCGCCCAGCAGTCCGACCCGCTCGTGGCCGAGCACGTCGTGAACCAGGGTGTGGATGTCGCGGGAGTACAGGACCAAGTCGTACTGGTCGTTGTCAGATAGGTCGGAGTCGCCGTAGCCCCGCAGGTCGGGCACGATCACCTCGTAGCCGGCCTCGGCCAGCGGGATGATGTTGCGCCACCAGATGCGCTTGGTCTCGGGATAGCCGTGGACCAACACCAGGGGGTATCCGCCCTCTCCCTCGCGGATGTAGGCCAGCGACAGGTCGCCATCGACCGGGGCCCGGTGGATGGCGAAGGCATCGGCGGGCGGAGTGGGGGGCTGGTCGGGTCGGATGGGAAGCACGGCCCGGAAGCCTATTCGCTTGCGCACTTAGGCCCGGAGGCGGGCGGGATGCTAGGAAATATCAGCCGAAAATCCACAGAGAGGCCGACATGGAGTTTGGACTGTTCATCCAGGGATACGTGCCCCAGCATCGCCGGGACGTCGACCCCGATGCCGAGCACACTGCATTCATGGAGGAGTTGGAGCTGGTTATCGCGGCCGACAAGGCCGGGTTCAAGTACGTGTGGCTGCCCGAGCACCACTTCCTCGACGAGTACTCCCACATGTCGGCCAACGACGCCATCGCCGGGTACCTGGCCCACGCCACCGAGCGCATCCACATCGGCTCGGGCATCTTCAACCCGCTGCCCCAGGTGAACCACCCGGCCAAAGTGGCCGAGCGGGTGGCCATGCTCGACCACCTCACCGGCGGCCGGTTCGAGTTCGGCACCGGCCGAGGCGCCGGCAGCCACGAGATCCTGGGCTTTCTGCACCGGGAGGGCATCACCGACACGTCGCATACCAAAGAGATCTGGGAAGACGTGATCGGCGAGTTCGCCAAGATGTGGACCCAGGACACCTACGAGGGCTACGAGGGCAAATTCTGGTCGCTCCCGCCCCGCAAGGTGCTGCCCAAGCCGTGGGGCAAGGGGCATCCGGCCATGTGGTACGCGGCGGGCAACGTGACCAGCTACGCCATGGCCGCCCGCAAAGGCCTCGGTGTGCTCGGTTTCTCGGTGGGCGCCCTCGATGAGCTGGCCCCGGTGCTGGAGGCCTACAAACACGACATCGTCAACGCCGAGCCGGTGGGGGCGTTCGTCAACGACAACCTCATGGTGACCACCGGGGCGTTCGTGGCCGAAACCGATCAGGGGGCCGTGGACCACGCGCTGCGGTCGTCGATGACCTATCTCCAGTCCAACGTGTTCCGCTACCACGACACTTTCCCCCGCCCCGAATGGGTGCCGCCATGGCCCCAGACCATCCCCATGCCGACCGCTGATGAGCTGTGGCAGAGCGTCGGCCAGCCGGGCAGCGTGATGGGCGACCCCGACCAGGCCCTCAAGGGCTGTCAGCAGTGGGCTGACGCCGGGGCCGACCAACTGGTGTTCGGCATGGGCTCCAGCGAGCGGGCCGACGACCTCAAGACCATCGAACTGCTGGGCAAGCACGTGATACCCAAGATCGACACCGACCCGGTACACCGCACAACTCGCCTGCGCGAGGCCGCCGCCTAGACAGACAACTAGGGTCTGAACCATGGCTGACGACCCGGCCGGCCACCCCAACGCGGTCATCGACATCGACGAGGGCATCATTACGGTCACCCTCGACCGCCCCGACAAGCTGAACGCCATCAGCCATGAGATGACCGCGGCGCTGTGGGATGCGGTTCTGGCGCTGGGCGACCGCGACGATCTTCGCTGCATGGTGATCACCGCCAAGGGCCGCTATTTCACCGCGGGTCAGGACATCTCCAGCCCAGCGGGGAACCGGCCCGGCGACCCCGAGACCATGGACCAGCACCCGGGGTGGAATTTCCGCCGGGACTACCGCAGCCACCACCTGCTTTACGACGAGATGGAGGCGGTGGAGAAGCCGGTGATCATGGCCATCCAGGGACGCTGCCTGGGGGCGGGGGTGGAGATGGCCGGATCGGTGGACTTCCGTTTCTGCACCCCAGAGGCATCGTTCCTGTTGCCGGAGGTGAATTTGGGGAGCATCGCCGGAAGCGGGGGCACCAGCAGGCTGACCCGGCTTATCGGGCCCAGTTGGGCCAAGTGGATGGCGATGGCCACCATGGAGGTCGACGCGGAGCAGGCCAAGTCGATCGGGCTGATGCATGAGGTGTTCCCGGCGGAATCGCTGATGGACGAGGTGTACGCGTTTTGCCGCCACCTGATGTCGCTGCCCATTGAGGCGCTGGGACTGGCCAAGATGGCGGTGGACGTTTACGCCGACGTGACCGACCGGAACATCCAGCGGCAGTTCGACCGGGTGGCGGTGTACTCCACCCAGCACGAGTTTGAGAAGTCAATGGAGCGGTTCGGTTTCGGGAAGGACAAGAACCCTAAATCTTGAACAGCCGGCGGCCGGGAGCATGGAGGCCCCAGGATAGTGTTCGAGTGTGATTCGCCGGATGTGGGCTCTATTGCTGGCGCTGGTCCTTGTGGTGGCTGGCTGTGGCAACGACACAGAGGAGCCGGAGGTGCCCGCCGATGAGGTAGCCGCCGAAGAGACTGTGAACCTGGACGAGATTCCGACGGTAGTCGTCCCGACGCCGACCCCAACGCCAACCCCAACCGCAATCCCTAGACCCGCCTCCATCCCCTTCCCGGAACTCCTGGTGTGGCCCAGATTCGAGCCCGAGGTGTGGCCGAGCACCCCTGATGAGGCGGCGGCAGGCTTCGCCCAGCAGGTGGCCCGCGGAGAAAGGGCCGCCGTGCCTCGACCGGCCGTCCAATCCGAAATGACGGCCACCGCCGAGCTGCCCAGGCTGGCCGAGGACGGCTCGCCGTTCGGGTTGGCCACCACCATCCTTATGCAGCAGGTTCAACTCGACGACGGCGCCCTGGCCTGGGTGGTGATCAGCGCTCAATCTGAGGACATCGTGGTGGAGTCCCCGGCAATCGGCGAACTGCTGGCCGGCGGCACGTTGGTGCGGGGCGAAGGCAACGGTTTCGAGGGCACGATCGTGTTCCAAATTGAGGACCAGGACGGCCTGCTGGGCTTGGCCTTGGCCCAGGGTGGAGCCCTCGGTCAGAACCTCCCGTTCGAAACCTCGCTACCGTTCGACCAGCGCCCCGCCTCCGGCGATTGGGCAACCCTGACCGGCTACACCACCTCCGCCGTCGACGGCAGCATCTCCTCCCTCACCATGCTCCCCATGCGATTGGTGGACGGCTCGTAACTGAACCCTATCCTTAGCGTCTACGCCTTGGCCTTGAGATCCTCAAGCGTCAGGTACTCCACAAGATCGGTACCGGTCTCGGCCTGGTGCAGCGCCTCGACAGTTTCGGCGTTGGGAAGTCTCATCAGGGCACCATAGCCTTGTCAGACCTCGCTGGGCAGGCTCCGGAGCCCGCTGGAGTCTCTGACCAGGCCGGCGTGGGCATCCCGGAGCCGGCTGATGTGTGAACCGGCGAAATTGGTTGTGCTTCCACACCACCACCGATAGCCTCTGATCAATCTTCCCCGCCTGGTCTGCTTTGCAGGGCATGGCGGGGCTATTTTTTGCCCAAAGTCATGTGGTTCCATGCCCGATACCAGAGTCGCAGTATTCATCGACTATCAGAACGTCTACCACTGTGCCCGCGACCTGTTCTTCCCATCCGGTAGGGCTGCTCCTTGGCTGGGAAGCGTTGATCCTCTCCGACTGGGCGAACTCCTGTGCCGCCTCGGGCACGCAATAGACCCAGGACGCAGGCTAACGGGGATACGGGTGTACCGAGGCCAACCCGACGGGCGCAGCGGCGTCAAGCTCAGCCAGTCATTCGACAGGCAGGTATCAGGTTGGAGGAAGCATCCGTTTGGACTGCCGACCAGGCACGCGTGGGCCTAGCAGATGCGGTCGATGGCCACCACTGCCTCGCCGACGGGATATCCAGGCGTCAGTACCAGCCACTGGTTCCGGGTGAATCCTTCGCCGGGTCCAGCTGGGTCGTATCTGCTCTAAAATATTTAGAGTAGATACGAGTAGAGCCGAAAACCCAGCGTACAGGGGGGTTTCGGCCGATGAGTCTTTAATTCCAGTTGAGCCTTGTTGAGAGTAAACGCCCTCAACGAGCCTGCTCGCGCACCTGCCAATAGGCCCACGGGTCGTTGCGCGACCGCCCTCGCCACTCGATGAGCCCCAGCTCGCGAAGTCGCCCGAGGTCTTTGAGCACAACAGGGCGAGACCATCCGCTGGCGTCCACGGCATCGCCAGTAGACAGACCGTCATGAGCACGCAGCAGGCTCAGAATCTGTTTCTGCCGCGGCATGAGCTGCTGTTCGAGAGCCACGTTCACCGTGAAGCTCGACAGCGTGAGCTGCACCGATGTCGATGTCTGGGTATAGGCGGGGTCAGCGAGACCGGCGCTGCGCATCTCGTCAAACATGCGCCGGATGCCTTCGCCGAGTTCCTGCCCAAAGCGCAATTCGGCGCACACGCGGGCTATGCGAGGATTGCGGGCGAATCGCATCACCTCACGCGGGTCGGCCGGGTCGGACAGACCGGGAAATCGGCCAGGGCTGTGAACCTCGATCCGGTCGTCGAAGATCTCGATCCGTATGTGATCCCCCGAATAGCTATAGGAGCGATGCACCACGGCATTGACCAAGCCTTCGAGCCATGCGTCTGCGGGGACGATCGGCATGTCCTCGAATCGACCGTGGCGTCCCAAAACCCGTCGACTCGGGATCAAGCTCATGATCGCCTCTCGCGCCGCGGTGAGCTGGTGCGGCAGGGGGCCATCGAAGCGCACGTCAGAGTCGATCTGCTGGTGGCGTCCGGAGCGCCGCTCGCGGCCGCGATAGCGCACGACGCGCACATCAGCCTGAGGGAGCCACCTCTGCGGCGTCGGGGCAAACAACAGCGCTGCCGCCACCGTGACCTCGTCGCCGGCGGTCACGAGTCCCCGGGCCGCCAGCAGCCGCCTGGGGTCACTGGAGCCGGCCGCCCGTGCGTACTCGCTCAGCAGACCGGCATTGAGATCAGCGACGCTCACCTCCGGCAGCGTGGCTGCCTCGTATGCCGCCTGCCCCTTGTCGGCGAGCAGTTCGCGGCGCTGGTCAAAACGCAGCTTGCGCGTCTCGTCGCCCACTCGCAGGTAAGCCGTATCGTCGGTGGTGGCATGCACGACGCCTGACGCCTCCACCCGCAGCACGAGCAGGCGGTCGGCGTCGCCGCGGTGATTGATGCATTCCACGAGCCGGGTCTCGCACGGCACGGTCGGCATGGTGAAGTCCATGGCGGCTTGTTGCCAGCCCGACAGCGATTCAGCGCCGGCGGCGTTGATTCCCTCCACTCGCCCATCGCTGAGTCCGATGACGATGGTGCCGCCGTCGGCATTGGCGAACCCCACGAGCACCTCCCCGAGCTGTCGCGCCCCCAGCCGTGGACCCTTCCGGTCGAACCATTGATCCTCCGACAGCCCGTGCAGGAGCGCTCCGCGTTCCTGCACGTCGGCGGCCAAGGCAAGGTCCGAGGTTTTGGCTGTCATCGGCGAGCTCCTGACATCGTGTTCCGCATGCCCACCTTACTCTAAAATATTTAGAGTAGTTTAGAGCAGAACCAAAAACCCAGCGTTCATTGGGGATTCGGGCGACGGATCATTGACTCCAGTTGAAACTTGTTGGGAGCGGGCCGGGTATGCGGAGACGGCGTGGTTCTATGTCCTGTGCGGCTATTGCGAAGCTCCCCGCAGAGCCCGAGAGGAGAATCGAACTCCTGACCTATTCATTACGAATGAATTGCTCTGCCGACTGAGCTACTCGGGCGCGGGCGTCAGGCTACCAGTGATGCACCCGGGGTAAAGACAGGAAAAGGGCTTGGAGCAGGAGGGGCTCGTTGGGGTTTCGGACCAGGCCGGCGTGGGCGTCGCGGATGCGGGTGATAGCGACCACCGCTTCCTGGGGGTGGTGGTCGTCAGCAATTTGCTGGCGGTAGAAGGCGGCCAGGGTGGCCAGTCCGAATCGCAGCTCGTCAACCCGCAGAAGGCGCTGCTCGCGGCGGTGGCGGGCGTCCATCTCTCGGCGGAGACGGCCTTGGGGGCCCACGTCGGCCTCTACGCGGGCCAACTCGTCGGACTCGGTCCGCTGGCGAGCCGTCAGCGGCTCCTGAGCCTCGTCGATTAGCGCCCGCAGCTCGTCGACCAGCGCCGACACCGTGTTCCCGGTGCCGTCCAGTCGGGCCGGCGCGCCAGCCCACGCTTGACGCCGAGCGCTGAGGCTGGCGTCGGTGGCCAGCAGGCGAGCCCGGCTCACGTCTCCCGCGGCGGCGGCCACGATGTCGCCTAGCCCCTCAGAGCTCACCCCCTCGCGCTCGAGGATGCGGCGCACATCCTCGTCGGGCACCGGGTCGAACTCGACGATGACGCAGCGGGAGGCCACGGTGGTGTGGTCGGGAGGGATCTCTTCGCTCAACAGCACGATGACCACGGTGGGAGGCGGCTCTTCGATGGTCTTGAGCAGGCTGGCCACTGCCTCGGGCTCAGCGGTGTGGAACCGGTCGCAGACGATCACCTTGTGTCGCCCTTCCACCGGGCTGCGAGACGCTTCAAAGATGATCTCGTCGGCCTCGGCCACCCGAAGCGTCCGACCCTCGGGTTCGTGGACGGACAGATCAGGATGGCGACCCGACAATGCCAAGCGGCGACTGCGAGAGTCGGTTCCGATCAGCGATGCGGCAAAAGCCAAAGCGGCGGTGCGCTTGCCGGTGCCCCTCGGGCCGCAGAACAGATAGGCGTGAACCGGCTGGGCCGCCGCCGAGGCCAGGATCTCGGCTGCCCGGGGCTGACCCTCCAACCGAGCCCAGACATCGTCGACGGCATCGTCGATGCCGGGCAGCGAGTCGCCCAGCGAATCGGGTGGCCGCACATCCAGGTTCAACGAGTCAGACACCGAGTCGATCCCGAACCGCGGCGTACACCGCCTCGGCCACTTCTCCAACCGATCGGCCTCCGTCAAGCACCACCCACCGCTCAGGGTCCTGCTGGGCCAGGGTTCGGAATCCGTTGAGCACCCGCTGATGGAAGTCGGCGTTCTCAGCTTCGATTCGGTCGCCGGGCGATGACTGGCGAGACCGGGCCACCTCCTCGGACACCTCCAACAAAACATTCAGGTCGCTTTGTAGACCACCGGTGGCAAACAGCGACAGGGCCAGAACATCGTCAACCCCCAAGTGGCGTCCGAAGCCCTGATAGGCCAGGGACGACCCGATAAACCGATCGGTGACCACGTGAATCCCCGACTCCAAGGCGGGTCGGATCACCTCGGCAACGTGCTGGGCCCGGTCGGCGGCCATCAACAGGGCCTCGGCGTGGGGAGACAGCGCCAGATCGGGCGAATCCAACACCAGCGAGCGAATCCGGGCCCCCGAATCGGTGGCGCCCGGCTCGAAGGTCAGCACCGCCCCCAATCGCTCAGCAAGGAGCTTGGCTTGCGTGCTCTTGCCAGCAGCCTCGCCGCCCTCGAACGCAATTAGGCGACCGGTCATGGGCTGGCAGTCCGTCCCCCGGCCCTGCTTCGGGTGGCCAGGGTCAAGAAACCAGCGGCCACCATGATGAGAGCGGCCAGCCACAGCGTGAGGCGAACTCCGGGGATGATCACGTCAAATCCAAGAATATTCACCTCCTTGTCGAAGAACTTGTCCGACAGCCCGTTGAGGAACAGGGCCAACGCCGGTCCGAGCAACAGAGCGAGCATCACCGACGACCGCACCAGCGTGAAGAGACCGGCGAATACCCGGGCTCGCAGCTCTTCGGTGGCACTCTCCTGGAGCAAGGTGATCCCCAACACGTAGACCGTACCCGCGCACACTCCGAGCCCGCCGACGAGCAACGCCGACCCCACCAGGGTCCACATAGAAGTGGCCACAAACAGGCACGCACCGGCCCCGAAAACGGCAGCCAGAAAGACCTGCTCCTTGTGCAGGCGGTTTTGCCGAAGGGTCAGCCCGGCGATGCCGATGGCCACGCCGATACCCAGAGCCACCATGAAAGCGCGGAATCCGTCACCGCCATCAACGTGCAGCACATCTTCGGCAAACACCGGTCCCAGCGGAACGATCATCCCCCCGCCGATCAGCCCGACGGCCAGGGCAACATTCACCGTCCGCACGGTGGGGTTCAAGAAGATGTAGCTCCACCCGTCGCGCAAGTCCCGAAATACCTGCTCCGGCGCCCATACCCGGGTCGAGCCCTCGTCCTGCTCACTGGTGGTCTGCGGTCCCCGGGGCAGGGCAAGCCGGGAAATGATCGCCGCGGAGGCAATGAAGGTTGCCGCATCTATATAGAACGCCATCGACTCGGCGTCGATGCGCAGAAAGTCGACGGCACTGACGCGCTGGATCACCGTGGCCAAACTGGCCAGACCGATGGACACGGCCGCAGCCAGTGGGAATGTGCCGTAGGCGGCTACCAAGGAAAGCGAGTTGACCGCGGTCAGCTTCTCCCGGGGAACCAGATTGGGCACCGAGGATTCCTTAGCCGGGGCCCACAGCAGGGCAAAGCCCTCCAGAATGAGCGAGGCCAGCACAAGCTGCCAGACGAAGTCCACGAACGGCAGCCACAGAATGGTGGCGGCCCGCCCGATATCGCATACCACCATCGTCCGCTTTCGGTCCCAGCGGTCCACCAGCACCCCGGCGGCCGATCCGAAAATGAGTCCGGGAAGGAAGCGGGCGATCATCACGTAGGCCACCGACGCCTCCGGGGTGCCGCCGCCCACGCGGTCGGCGGTGATGAGGATGGCGAACAGGGCCAACCAGTCGCCCCCGGAGGAGAAGATCTGGGCAATCCACAGCCGAAAGTACTGGGCGCTTCCGAAAATCCGGTCAATCCGAGCAGAAGCCACCGCAGAGGAATTAGGGACAGGAGCGGGCCCGGGCACCGCAGAGGACTCGTCAAAAGCCATGCCGGGCCGCCTCCACCCGCTCAGGGTAGCTACTGGCTTACGATCCCGACCGAGGCGGCGGCTTTTTCTTTGCCGCCCCTGGTTTCGCCGAAGCCTTCTTCTTGGCCGTGGACTTGCGGCGGGCCGGGGGTTTGCCACCGCCGGCGGCGATTCTGTCGCGCCGCCTCTGGAGCAGCTCCGATGCCCGTTCCACAGTCAGGGTCTCCACCGAGTCGGCTTTGCCCAGTGAGGCGTTCACCTCGCCGTCGGTCACGTAGGGGCCGTAGCGGCCGTCCTTGACCAGCATTGGCTTCTCGGTGGCCGGATCCAAGCCCAGATCCCGAAGGGGTGGCTTGGCCGTTTGACCCCGACGGCGCCGGGGTTGGGCCAACAGCTCCAGGCATTGCTCCAGGGTTATGGTGAAAAGCTGATCTTCGGAGTCGAGGCTCCGGTTCTCCTTGCCCTTGGTGACGTAGGGGCCATAGCGCCCATTTTGAACCACGACCTCGGTGCCGTCGGACGGATCGGTGCCCACCACCCGGGGCAACGACAGCACTTTGAGGGCGTCGTCGAGCGTGATCGTCTCCGGCTGCATGCCAGCTAGCAGAGATGCCCGCTTGGGCTTCTCCCCGCCGTCGTCGGCCTCCTCTCCGATCTGGACATAGGGGCCGAACCGGCCAGAGCGCACCACCACCGCCAAACCGGTCTCGGGGTCATCGCCCAAGGTGCGGTCGTCGGAGGGGGCCGAGATGAACGACAGTGCCCGATCCAGGGTCAGCTCATCGGGGGGCAGGTCGTCGGGAAGGCTGGCCCGGTCTTCGCCGCGCTGCACATAGGGCCCATAGCGCCCGACCCTGACCACCACCGGTTCTCCGTTCTCGTCGGCGCCGATGGGAATGGAGTTCACCGCCCGGGCGTCGATGTCGCCCAAGCGATCAGACACCGCGGTGCGAAGCCCGTACTTGGCAACGCCGTGAGCGGAGTCGTCGTCGGGCTCGTTGTCGGCCGGGCCGAAATAGAAGCGGCTCAACCACGGGATGGCCTCTCGGTCGCCTGAGGCAATGCCGTCGAGGTCGTCCTCCATGCGAGCGGTGAAGGCATAGTCCACCAAGTTGGGGAAGTGCTGCTCCAACAGGGTGACCACCGAAAATGCCGTGAACGATGGGACCAACGCCGCCCCCTTCTTCCACACATAGCCCCGATCGACAATGGTGTTCATGATGGCGGCATAGGTTGACGGGCGGCCGACGCCGAGTTCCTCCAGCCTCCGCACCAGCGATGCCTCGGTATAGCGGGCCGGAGGCTGGGTGGTGTGCCCCGAGGGAGACAGCTCGTCGATGGCCAGCGGGTCGCCGGCCGCCAGCGATGGCATGCGCCGCTCGGCCTCCTCCTGGTCGGACTCCTCGTCGGTACCCTCGGTGTACACCCGGCGGAAGCCCTCATGGGTGATCACCGTTCCCGCCGCCGAGAACGCGGCGTCGCGCCCATCGGCGGTTGTCCCGCCGAGATCGACATGGACGGTCTCACCCACTGTGTCGGTCATCTGCGAAGCCACTGTTCGCTGCCAGATCAGCTCGTAGACCTGAGCCTCCATCTGGGGCACTTCGGCCCTTACCTCCTCCGGGGTGCGGAATTGGTCGCCCGAAGGTCGGATGGCTTCGTGGGCTTCTTGGGCGTTCTTTACCTTCTTGGCGTATCGGCGGGGCTCGTCGGGCAGGTAGGAGGCCCCGAAGCGCTCGGAGACCGCGGCGCGAGCCGCCCGCAAGGCTGCGTCCGACAAGGTGGTGCTGTCGGTGCGCATGTAGGTGATGTAGCCCTTCTCGTACAGGGACTGGGCCGCTCTCATGGCCATGGCGGCCGACAGGCGCAGCTTGCGACCGGCCTCTTGCTGGAGAGTTGAAGTCATGAAGGGGGCCGCGGGCCGACGGCGGTAGGGCTTCACCTCGACCCCTCGGACGCTGATCTCGGCCTCGGTCAACCCGCGGGCCAGAGTTTGGGCCGCTTCCTCGTCGAGGTGAACCGCGTCGGGGCTGCGGAGTTGTCCATTGCTGGCGAAGTCCTTGCCCACCGCCACTTTGGCCCCGTCCACTGCGGTTAGCGAGGCAGTGAAGGTGGAGGGGTCGCCGGGACTGAGGTCGCCCAATACCCGGAACACCGCGCTCAAACTCCAATAGCCGGCCGCGGTGAAGGCCATGCGCTCGCGCTCGCGCTCGACCACGATGCGGGTGGCCACGCTCTGCACCCGTCCGGCCGAAAGACGGGGCAGCACCTTCTTCCAAAGCACGGGTGACACCTCATAGCCATACAGCCGGTCCAGCAGCCGGCGGGCCTCTTGGGCGTCTACCAAGCGGCGGTCCAGATCCCGGGGCGATTCAATAGCAGACCGAATGGCCGACGGGGTGATCTCGTGGAACACCATCCGCTTTACGTTGACATCGGCCTTCGGGGACAGGACTTCGAGCAGGTGCCAGGCGATGGCCTCTCCCTCGCGGTCTTCGTCAGTGGCGAGGTACAGCTCGTCGGACTCTTTGAGCAGTTGCTTCAGCTTGCGAATCTGGGCCTTCTTGTCGGAGGGCACCACATACAGCGGTTTGAAGTCGTTGTCGACGTCGATTCCCAACCGAGACCACGACTCGCCTCGAAACGCCTCGGGTACCTCGCTGGCGTTGCTGGGCAGGTCTCGGATGTGCCCGATGGAGGATTCCACCACGTACCCGCTTCCCAAATAGCCCGCGATTGTCTTGGCCTTGGCCGGAGACTCGACGATAACGAGGGCGTTGGGCACGGGGAGAAGCTAGGGGTTGAGGTAGAGGGGCTGTCAAGCAGAACCTAAACGCGCTGAGCGCAAGACTCGTGGATTAGGCCTTGTCTGCGTACTTTGGACGAGGCTCGGTACGGGACAAAATCGCCAGACCAACGACCGCGGCGATCAGCGATCCCACCAGGATTCCGATCTTGGACTCATCGGCCACGGATGGGTCACCGAAGGCCAGTCGGGAGATGAAGAGCGACACGGTGAAGCCGATTCCGGCCACCATGGCCAACCCCACCATGTGGAGGCCGGCCAGTGATTTTGGAATGGTGACCCAGCCCAATCGGTGGGCGATCCAAGAGAACAGCGAGATACCCGCGGTCTTGCCCACTACCAATCCGACCGCTACCCCCAGCGTCACCGGCGAGGTGACCGCATCGGACAGAACATCGCCGGAGAGCTCAACCCCCGCGGCCGACAGGGCGAAGAGGGGGATGATGACGTAGCCGGCTATGGGGTGGAGCATCTCTTCAATCCGCAGACTGACGGGCTGGGACTCTCGAAGGTGGAATCCAACTCGGCGCACGTCGTCGAGGTGGACAACGTCTTGCATCTGGAGCCAACTGGCCCAGCGGCGGGCTTCCTCTTCTGACTGGAGGGGCTTGGCCGGGGTGATCAGACCGAGGATCACCCCGGCAATTGTGGCGTGGACTCCGGATTCCAGCACGGCCAGCCAGAAGGCCACCCCAATGACAAGGTATATAGGCAGATACCAAACGTTGAGCCGGCGGAGCACCAGAATGCCAGCCAGCAGAATGGCGGCGGTGAGCAGCCAATTGCCGGAGAGATCGCTGGTGTAGAAGATTGCGATCACCAGGATGGCGCCGATGTCATCGACGATGGCCAGGGTCAGCAGGAACACCTTCATCTGAGAAGAAATGCGATTGCCGAGAAGCGAAAGGACCCCTATGGCGAAGGCGATGTCGGTGGCCATGGGGATACCCCAGCCGTCTTGACCAGGCCCGCCGGCATTGAATGCGAAGTAGACGAGGGCGGGCACCACCATGCCGCCGAGGGCGGCCACCGCGGGTAGCGCGGCAAAGCGGGGATCCCGGAGCTGGCCGGTCACCAATTCCCGTTTGATCTCCAGGCCGACCACGAAGAAGAACACGGCCATGAGGCCGTCTTGAACGATGTGAGCGAGATCGTGCTTGAAGCGATAGTCGCCCACTGAGAACGATACGTAGGTGTGCCAAAAGTCCTCATAAGAGCTCTGCCATGGAGAGTTGACCCAGACCAGGGCGGCCACTGTGGCGACCAGCATGAGAACACCGCCTGCGGCCTCGATGGCTGCGAAATGGTGAATCGGGCGGCCGATGAATCGGGCCAAGCGGCTGGGACCACCCAGGAACGTCAGATCGCTGAGGAGATTTTTGTCAGCCACCGGCGCTGAAAGTAGCCGCTTTTGGCATGGCTTACTCAGTCACAGCGGGCATTCGGCTATTCCCTTGCTATCAGCTCAGGAATTCGAGTTGTTGGCAGGAAGGTCGATGGCCAATGAGACCTCGGTTCCATCGGGCCCGCTTTGGATCTCAACCTTGTCGGAGAGGACTCGCATTAGATAGATGCCCAAACCCCGCTCGAAATTCAACCGGCTGGGATCATCGGGCTCGGGGAGTACTTGAATCTGATCGGGATAGAAGCCGTAGCCCCGATCGGTGATGTGGAATTCAAGGCGGTCGTCGAAGAGGGTGCAGCGTATCCGGATGGAATCGTCGCGACAGGCTCGGGCATGGGCCTCAATGGCATTGGTGGTGGCCTCGGAGACAGCCACCTTGAAGTCCTCGATTCGCTCTCGACTCAGGGATTCATCCATTTCGGCGGCTTCGACCACCAAGGAGCGAACCAGCGAGAGGTATTCGGGGCGAGCGGGAATCTCAAAGTCGAATTGGGTGGGGTCGGTTGTCACGAGCCAGAACCTTCGGTGGCCGCCGAAACCGAGTCGAACACATCAAGGACACGGTCGAGTCGAGTGAGCTCGATCAGATCAGCGAGGCGGGATCCCGTCGTGACGAGCCGGATGTCTCCTCCGGCGCTTCGCACTCGCTTGGCCCCGCCCATGAGCACGCCGAGTCCGGTGGAGTCTATGTAATCCACCCCGGATAGATCGATGACCACGTTTTGAACCCCGCCACTGATCAAGGCGAGCAGCCGCTGGCGGAATCGGGGCGCGGTGGCCATGTCGATCTCACCGGTAACCGTCAGAACCTCCCATCCCTTATGGGAGGCAACGGTGACGCTGAATTCCACGACATATCAGACTAGTGGTGGTTCCAATTCGTTTCGGTCCAGAGCAGCTATTCTACGCGAACGGTCAACGCCTCTTGGATGGTCACGGAGGGGAACAGGCCGCCCACCAAGGGCACCGCGGGCTCGGGCCGAAAGCGCACGGTGACTCGGAGGAGGCCGCCGGTCGTCCGGCTTCCCTGCGTTTCCACCAGCAATCTGTCCGGGTCCAGACTGGTGGCAGCAAGCGCGGCGACGGTAGCCGCCTCGGTGGTGGGGTCGACCGCCGCGGCGCGGGCTGCCTCTCGGGCCGCATGTACGACCAAAACGTGGTCGCGCACCAACAGCCCCACCTGAACCAGCGCCAACGCCACCGCCATGATCAGCGGAAGCACCAGAGCAGTCTCTACCGCAGCCTGTCCTCGGTCTCGGGCTGCGGGGCCCGCAGCCGGGCCGCTAGCCGACAAGGCCGGTGATGTGGCGGAATACAGCGTCGAGAAGGTTGGAGATTCGGTTGGTCCTGGTGACCCAGGTCACGAGGAGCATGGCTATCGCGGCAGCCCCCAAGAGAATGAGGGCATATTCGGCGGTCGCCTGACCCCGGTCGGATCGAATTCGGGCCGTCCATGAGTGAAGAGCAATGAGCCATCGAAGCAAGAACATGCTGTGTACCTGTGTGGAAATGAAGTGGCGGGGGAAGATGCGGATTTGGTCATTGGCGCAGAATGGTAAGCGTTTCGGCCAAGACCGGGGCCAGGGTGAGGAGGATGAAAGCGGGCAGAATGCAAACCACCAAGGGCAGCAATAGGCGCAACGGCAGACGGCGAGCCTGCTCTTCAGCACGGTGGCGGCGCAACAGTCGGCTGTCGGCGGCCAGCTGAGCCAGAGCGGGCTCCAATTCGGTGCCGTAGCGATCGCCATCGATCAACACTCTGACGAGGGGACGCACCGGCTCGCCGACGGAATCGGGCAGCGGTTCTAGCGCATCGGCCAGGCGCATCCCGTCCTGAGCCCGCTGAACGGCACCCGCCAAGCCAAGGCCCACGGGACCGCCGAGACGCTCCCCTACTGCGGCCACCGCTAGATGAACATTGAGCCCCGACGAAACAGCCAACCGGAGCAGATCGACCACTTCAGGCAGTTCTTCGATGACTTCAGCTTGCTTGCGGTGCTGCAACTGCGCCCGGCGGCGGTGGGGAACGATCCACATGAACAAACCCACCCCCACTCCGAGCACAGGATGAATTGCCAATGCAATCACCGCTGCCAATGCCATACCGACAACGGGAGCGGTCTTCGACGAGCGGGACCGTGTCGGGCTCGGTGAGGGAGATCGGATCTGGCGGGGACGTGCCTGCCACCCCCAGAGGAGCACCACGGCTGCCCACAGCAAACCCAAGACGATGGGAAGGACCATGTCAGTCTCGGGAGTTGACAATCCGACGCATCCACCACGCGCCGATCGCATCGAGGCCCAGGCCGCAGGCGAGAAAGGCCAAGCCGAGTCGAGTGGTGAACATGAAGCTGACCGCATGGTCGCCCACGCCAGCTGACAGGAGCATGAAGCCCACGGGCAGGGCCGCGATCATCATCGCCGAGACCCGGGCCTGAGAGGTGAGCGAGCGCACCTCCAGTTCGAGGGCCGCCCGATCCCTCAAGGTGGCCGCCACCCCGTCGATGGCCCGCGCCTGGGCGCCGCCGGCGGAAGCGGCAAAGGCCATTGCGGCCGCGGCCAGACCGGAACCGCTGCCGGGACGGCGACGGGCCCAGCGGTCGAACACATCGGCGCTGCGCAGCCCTCGACGAAGCTCCTCGGCCAACGGCAATACCTCATGGTGCAGCGGAGGTGGTGTGCTGGAAGCAGCCTCCACCGTCGCAGGACCGAGTTGCAGGCCGGTTCGCAAGCCGCGGGCGATGGCCTCCAAGAAGCCGGGGAGTTGCGCCTCCATAACTTGGTCGCGGCGATGACGATTGGCTCTCAGCAACATCAGGGCACCGACAACTGACACCACCGTGCCGACGATTGCACCGATCACTCCCGCTTGGAGAGCGCCGAAGCTCCCGCCGAACAATGCCACCGCTCCCAGTCCTTTGTGGACTTGGGCTATCGTCGCATTCAACCCGGCCCGGGCGGCCATGGCCTGGACCCGCTCGGCAGCCGCCCCAAGCGCCTCTTTGATCACCGTCATTGGCGAAGCCATCGTGGATCGGGATCGCCGGCGTTCGATTTCCGAGGTTTGACCGACGGCAGGCTGTGCAATCGAAGCTCGTCGGCTATCTGGCGGAGCCGAGGCCGACTTCCGTCGTCGCGTTCATCTGAGCGGTCGATCACCGCCAGCGAGACGATGCGCCGCTGTCCCTGTGGACGGCGGGCGACATGGACCACCAAATCCAATGCGGCGGCGATCTGATCCCTCACTGCGGCCAGAGGAACGGCACCGCCATCGAGGAGCACCATGGTCTCTAGTCGGCTGAGGGCGTCGGCCGGGCTGTTGGCATGGCAGGTGGACAGCGAACCCTCATGGCCGGTGTTCATCGCCTGGAGCATGTCGAGGGTCTCCGCTCCTCGGACTTCGCCCACGATGATCCGGTCGGGCCTCATGCGCAGGGCGTTACGCACAAGCTGCCGGATGGTGACCGGGGATACTCCATCGGCGTCCACCGGCCGGGCTTCAAGGCGCACAACGTGGTCGCTGGCGAGGGCCAGCTCGGCGGCGTCCTCCACTGTCACCACCCGTTCGCCGGGGTCAATGGAGCCAGCCAGGGCATTCAGAAGGGTTGTCTTGCCCGCTCCAGTGCCCCCCGACACCACCAGGTTGCAGCGGGCGGACACTGCCCATCGCAGGGCAGACACAACGCCGGGAGAAGCGAATTCCTCAAGAGGAACGGGGTGAACAGAGAAACGGCGGATGGTCACGTAGGGGCCGTCCACCGCCACCGGCGGCACAACCGCATTGAGGCGGGATCCGTCATTTAGTCGGGCATCCACCATCGGGGAGCTGCGGTCGATGCGACGGCCCAAAGGGGCCACTGTCTGCTCGATGAGCAGCTCGATTGTTTCGGTATCCAAGATGGTGTTGGTGGCCTCCAAGCGCCCGCGGCGCTCTACCCACACCGGTCCGGGACCGTTCACCATGATTTCCGACACTGACGGATCACAGAGGAATGGGTTGAGGGCCTCCTTGCCTCCCCCGATACGACTCCAAGCCACCGCTCAAAGCTCCTCGGTCAGCCGACTGAGAGCCTTGATCGCACCCTTGGGCACCCGGGTGCGCAGCATCCCGGCATCCACCGCTCGGGCGATTTCGGGATCAACCGCGACGGTGGCCAACACCTGTGCGCCGATGGCCCGTTCGCAGTCTGACCGGGTCAGGGCCCGGCCGGACTCGGCAACTAACACCACCCCGCTGGGCCGTACCGGAAGCGAAACCGTTCGACGCAGCGCTAAATAGCACGCCCGGGTTACCAGCATCGAACGGTCGGCTTCGGCGACCAGCCGCCAGCGAAGCTCGTCATCCGAGCCGGGGTCGGAGGATTCGTCCTTGGCCCTCAGCACCCCTGCGTCCACCACCACGATGCCGTCAGAGGCCAGCCAATCCACAAGCTCATCGGCCCGCCGGGCACTCAATGGGCCTCGACCTCGAGGAAGCAGCGACAGGTTGGGAGTCAGCTCCTCGAGCACCCTCTCAAGCGAACAGGGGGCGAGGTCGCTGCGGAGCCACCCGGCCAATCCAGATGACGTCTCGGCACAGCCGAACACCGCCGGCAGGTCGCCGCTGAGGTCGACAAGCAGAACAGGCCGGTCTCGATCTTGGGTGGCGTGTAGGCTGACGAGGGCCGCAATCACCGTTGTGCCAGAACCCCCCTTGGTTGACCAACAGGTCACCAGCATGGAAACCTCCACGAGTTGATCGCTTCGGTGAACAGAGGGGAACTCAGAGCAATCTATGTTGAAAATGACTGACAATCAACAGAGATTTATCTCTGGGTTCGACATTGGCCGCCTCTTGCGTCCCTTTGCCGGACTAGCGGTGCCTGCGGGGGCGGTGATTGCAGCCCTAGTGGTGGGCGCCATCCTCCTCGGGGTGTTCGGCGCCAACCCGCTCACCGGCTATCGGGAGCTGTTCACCGGAGCGTTTGGGGGTCCTGATGAACTGGCTGCCACCGCCCTGAAGTCCATCCCCCTCATGCTGGTCGGCGTTGGCATTTGTATCGCCTTCCGCACCGGTGTCATCAACATCGGTGGCGAAGGCCAGATCATCATGGGCGCCATTCTGGCCACGCTGGTGGCACTGGCCCTGCCCGATGTCCCCCGTCCGATCCTGGTGCCGCTGGTCATGATCGCTGGAGGAGTCGGCGGAGGAGTCTGGGGGGCGATCCCCGGTGCCCTGAAGGCCTACAGCGGGGTCAACGAGATTCTCAGCACCATCATGATGAACATCATCGCCGGGTTCTTCATGAGCTTTTTGCTAGAGGATTGGCTCATCGAGCCTGGCGCCATCAGGATCCAGCAAACCAAGCGCTTGACTCAGAATGCCGATCTGCCCATATTGCCGGGGGGGACGCGACTGCACCTGGGCATTGTGGTGGCCCTGGTCGTGGCCATTCTCGCGTACCTGCTGTTGTTCCGCAGCAGCCTGGGCATGCGCCTGCGGGCGGTTGGCCACAACCCCCACGCCTCGCGCGCTTCAGGCATGAAAGTCGAGATGAGTATCACCCAGGCATTGGCCTTCAGCGGGGCCTGCGCTGGCATCGCCGGTGCAGTGTTGGTATTCGGAAGCGAATCGCACCGGCTGATCGGCGAGGGCGGCCCGTTGGCATTCACCCAGAGTGCGGGGTTCAACGGCATCGTGACCGCGTTGTTCGGAGGGCTTCACCCGCTGTTCACGGTGCTGTCGTCCTATCTGTTCGGCGGAATGCTGGCCGGAGGCATCTCCCTGCAACGAGCGGTGCAGGTTCCCCAAGCCCTGGTGATCGCACTCAACGGCGTGGTGGTGGTATTCGTGGTGGGTAGCCTCAAATTGCGTACCCGAGTACAGCGATGGGCTGAAGGCGACATCCAGATGGAGGATCGGGCATGAACGATTTCTTCACCGTCGCCATCATCACCGCCACCCTGGCATCGGGCATCCGGCTGGCAGTGCCCTTCCTGCTCGCCGCGCTGGGCGAGGCCGTCGGCCAACGGGCTGGAGTGCTCAACCTGGGTGTGGAAGGCGTCATGCTCATCGGCGCGTTCGCCGCCTACTACACCGCACTGGAGACGGGCAGCGCCGCCTTCGGGCTGCTGATGGGACTCGTGACGGGAATGGTGATGGGCCTCATCTACGCATTCATCACCGTGGTGATGCACGCCGAACAAGGCATCAGCGGAATCGGGATATATCTCTTCGGCTTGGGCTTCACCGATCTGCTGTTCCAAAAACAGGTTGGCACCCCGAAGCCCATCAGCGGACTGCAAACCAAGCCCTTCGACTGGCTGGCCGATGACACCGGGCGCGCCGGCGAGCTGCTGTTCAGCCACACAGTGCTCACCTATGTGGCCTTCTTGCTGGTGCCGGTTTTCTATTGGCTCATCACCAAGACCACCTTCGGCCTCAACGTGCGAGCCGTGGGGGAAAACCCGCAAGCGGCCGACACCTTGGGCGTGAGCGTGAACGGCATTCGCACCGCGGCCATCGTCATCGGCAACACCATGGCCGGGCTGGCCGGGGCGGCTCTGGCCTTGGAGATCGGGATCTTCCAGCAGAACCTCACTGCTGGCCGCGGATTCATCGCCATCGCTTTGGTGTACTTCGGGGCGTGGCGGCCAGTCGGAGTGATGGCCGGTTCCCTGCTGTTCGGCATCGTGTCTTCCACCGTGCTCCAACTCCAGGTCCAAGACGTCATCTCCGGATCGGTGGCATCCATCGCCAACATGGCACCGGCGGTCTTGACGGTGATCGTGCTGGTGGTGGTGAGTCGGCGCATCGGCCAACCAGCAGCCCTCACCCGGCCGTTCACACGGGACGGCTGACTCAGCGTTTCGTCGCTAGCTGACAATCCAGGGCGCGTACGGTTGAGCCGTGCTGGTGGTGCTGTCGGCTCTGGGTGTTTTCGTCGCCCTGTCCCTACCCCGCCGCTCGCTCACGGTTGCCTCACCAAAGTGATCCGCAACATCCCCGGCGGTACGGTGTCGGCGTGATGGAGTACCAGCTGGTGTCAGCCGACTCCCATGTGAACGAGCCGCCCGGACTGTGGGCCGACCGGGTGCCGGCCCGCTACAAGGACCGGGCCCCTCGAATGGAGAACTTCGACCAGGGCGATGCCTGGGTTCTGGAAGGGGCCCACGATCCCATCAACTTCGGTGGCAACTGCTCCGCCGGCCTGCCCGCCGACCAGCGCTCGGGATGGGTCCGCTGGGAAGACGTGAGAGTCGGTGGCCATGACCCGGCTGCCCGAATCGGGGAGCAAGACCAGGACGGCGTAGACCTGGAAGTCCTCTACCCCACCCCCCGGATCGGAAACCAGCTGGTGTGGCACCGCGACGACGCCGACTTCCATATTGCCTGCATCCGGGCCTACAACGATTGGCTGGCTGAATTCTGCGCCTACAACCCGGACCGCCTGTGGGGGGTGGCCATTCTTCCCAATGTTGGAGCAGAAACCGCGGTTTCTGAGATGCATCGAGTGGCTGCTTTTCCGGGCATCAGGGGGGTGATGCTCGGGCGCTGGCCCAATGGCGACGAGGTGCTCACGGCCGATGACGACGCGGTGTTCGCGGCGGCCACCGAAGCCGGATTGCCTCTTTCTATACATGTGGGCTTTGCCACCCACGCCCAAGGCGATGTGGCCAAGATGAAGCTCACCGGGTCGATGCGCTTCTTCGACATGCCAGTGCGCATCACCCAGCTCATCGAGGGCGGCGTGTTCGACCGCTATCCCGAACTCCAGTTCTTGGCGGTGGAAACCGACAGTTCTTGGTTCCCCTACCTGCGGGAACAGATGGACGACCGCTTCCGCCGGGCCAACCCGGCCACCCGAGCGCCCATCCAGCGATCGCCCGGCGATTACTTCGATACCAACATCGCCTCAACATTCATCACCGACCATTACGGCATTCTCAATCGCCACCACATCGGGGTGACCCAGATGATGTGGTCCAGCGACTTCCCTCACGGCGGTTCCGACTGGCCCGACTCTCTCACCACCATCGACAAGCACTTCGATGGGGTTCCTGACGACGAACGCCACGCCATCTTGGCCGGCAATGCCTTGCGCATCTATGGGCAGGAACTGAGCCCGTGAGAGTCGGCGACATCACCGCTCCCCAGCTCGACAGCAACGGAAAGCCGCTCGACGGCATCCGCATCCTCGCCATCGAGCAGATGCAGTCGCTCCCCTACGCCACCCAGCTCATGGCTCGCATGGGTGCGGAGGTGGTCAAGATCGAGCACCCGGTGCGAGGCGACCTGGGCCGGGGCTCGACCCCGACCATCGCCGATCCCGAGGGTCGGCCGGTGGGCGGAACCTATCTGCGCAACAACCTCAGCAAGCGCTCGGTGGGCATGGATTTGAAGAACTCCAAGGCCATCGACCTCATCCGCCAAATGATCCCCAACTTCGATGTGCTAGCCGAGAACCTCAAGCCCGGAACGCTGGACAAGAGCGGCTTGGGCTACAACGACCTATCTCAGGTGCATCCCGGCCTGATCTATCTGTCAGTGTCGGGGTTCGGGAACCTGGGCGAGTCTCCCTACGGGCACTGGCCGGCCTACGCTCCCATTGCCGAGGCCATGGGCGGCCTCTACGCCATCAACCGGGCCGACGGCGAGAACGTGAAGGTGTCCCCGGTAGGAGCGCTGGGCGACACCGGCACGGGTCTCTATGGCGTCATCGGAGTTCTCATGGCCCTACGGCAGCGGGAGCGGCACGGTCATGGCCAGCATGTGGACATTGCCATGTTCGATGCCATGGTGGCCTTTGGCGACATGGTGCCCAACTACTGGTCGCTAGGGGCCGATCCCCGGGTTCCCACTCCAATCATCAACGACGGCTTCCCCATCGACTCTGGGGAACTGGTGATGCAGATTGGCCGGGAGCATCAGTTTGAGCGCCTCTGCCATCTCATCGGCCGACCCGAATGGCTGGAAGACGAGCGGTTTTCAACGCGCGACGGATGGCGGGAGAATCTAGATGAGATCCGGGCCGCGGTTCGGACCTGGGCCGGTGACCGCACGACCGTCGAAGCGGCCAACGACTTAGCTGCGGCCGGACTGGCCGCCGCTCCGGTGTTCGAGGCTCCCGACGTGATCGACGATCCCCATGTCGCAGCCCGCCACATGATGGTGGAGATCCCCCGCCCCGATTCCGACGCGCCGGTGCTCACCCCGGGGAATCCGGTCAAGATGTCGGCAGTCAGCGAGGGTCCCGACTTTCGCCCACCGTGGTTGGGCGAGCACACCGACGAGGTGCTGGCTGCCGAACTCGGCTTGGACGAGGCAGCGCTGGCTGAGCTCAGAGCCGACGGCGTCATCGGCTGATGGCTCAGCCCCCGCTTCGCTTCGACGGGCGCACCGCAATAGTCACCGGCGCGGGACAGGGATTGGGCCGGGCCTACGCCAAGCTGCTGGCCGAGCGGGGAGCGCAAGTGGTGGTGAACGACATTGTTCCCGAAGCCGCCGACCAGGTGGTTGACGAGATCAGCGCATTCGGGGGCGCTGCCATCGCCGACCACCACAGCGTGACCAACCCTGACGGTGGGGTTGGCCTCGCCGAACGGGCTCGAGATGCGTTCGGCCCGGTACACATCGTGATCAACAACGCCGGAGTCAATCGAGCCGCCGAATTTGTGGACATGACCCCGGAGAGCGGCCCAGAGCTGTTCGATGAGATGATCGCCATCCACCTGCTCGGGTCCTGCCATGTGCTGTGGCCGCTGTGGCCCGCAATGGTGGAGCAGGGTTATGGCCGGGTGGTGAACGTTGCGTCCGGGGCGGTGTGGGGCCTGCGGGGCCAGTCCGCTTATGCTGCCTGCAAGGCCGGAATCATGAGGTTGACCCGCACATTGGGCCGGGAAGGTGGATACCACGGTGTGCAGGTCAATTGCGTGCTGCCCTGGGCCGTGACCGCTCCAAGTCCCGATCGCTCAGGCGACGAGTTCGGCCCCGTTATCGACACCCACATGCACCCCGAAAACGTCGCCCCCGCCGTGATCTGGCTGGCCCACGAAGACTGCCCCGCTAACGGCGAGAGCTTCACCGTGGATGGTCCTCGAATGGCCCGCCTCGCTTGGGTCGCCACCCAAGGCCACACCGATCTCGATCCCACCCCTGAGTCCTACCGCGACCACTGGGGTCAGGTCATGGATCTAACCAACTACACCGTCCCCACATCAACCAACCACCACATGCGCGAAACGGTGATGCCGGCATTCGAGTCCCCTAATCCATCGCCAAAGGAACCGCCTCAACCCCAGTGATCCACGGCCGTCCCGCCGCGGCGAGCGCTTCCCACTTTTGGGAGGTCTCTGCCGGGTCGGTTTGCCCCAACTCCTCGGGGGTCGGACCGATTCTGTCGACCAGCGGAGCCAGTGCCTCAGTGTCGAAGCCGTAGAACTCGGCGGCGTTCAGACCCAGGATGGCCGCAGTGTCGTCAGCGGGAATGTCCCAGAATGCCTCGGCCAGGGCCTTGCGGGTGTGGGGCCACGTTCCCTCGGGATGGGGAAAGTCATTGCCCCACATGATGTTGCCCACGCCGATCTCGAATCGCCGGGCCAGTTCCCGGCGCTTGGTGCTCGCCGCACCGATGGCACAGTTGCGGTCGAAATAATCGCTGGGCCGCAAACTCAGATGGCTATAGGCGTCGGCGGCCAACTTTTGCGCCCCGCCTTGCTCCCGGGAATAAGTGGCGTCCATGGTCCACAGCAGGTCGGCGGCCCAAAAACAGCCGCACTCCGTAATCGCATAGCGCAGCCCCGGGTACCGCTCGAACACCCCGGAATACAGCAAGAACCACAGCGGACGGGTGGTCCACCACCGCACTTCGGCCACGTACATGCCGATGAATCCGGGGCCGGTGCCGTAATCGCTGCGAGGAGCCGCTCCCGAGTGGGTGTGAACCGGCATCTCCAGGTCTTGACAGGCGGCCCAGATCGGGTCGTAGCGGCGCTCGTGATAGCCAGGGCCCTCGTTCCACATCGAGGCGATAAGGATTCCGCCCCGCAGCCCCGATTCCCGGGCTCGGGCAATCTCGGCCACCGCGGCGTCCACGTCGGCGATGATCGGCACCACCGCCACTCCGGCCCGCCGCTCGGGACTGTCGTTGCACAGGTCGGCTAACCAACGGTTGTGGGCCCGAGCCCCGGCCAACAGCAACTCGGGGTCTTCGGCGAACGACATGCCCAGCCCGGCGCCGAACGGCGCCGAAGCACCCCCGGTGACCGCATCGGCATCGGGGAAGATCACCTCGCCGGCGACGCCGTCGCCGTCCAGTTCCGCATCCCGCCGAGCCGCGTTCCAAGCCCCTCGCAGCCCCTCCTCATTCTCGCCAAACCACTCCTCTTCGAACTCGGTATTCCCCATGATGTTGCCCTGGGTGCGGATCGCGGCCCGCTGAACCATGAAGTCATCGAAAGCATCGTGGTACTTCGATTCCAAGTAGTCCCGGTACTCCAGATTCGGCAGCCCCGCATGGCAGTCCGAAGAAATCACCAAATAGCGCTCGCTCATGTCGGCCTCCCTAAGCGAACACTAGCCAAAAAGGCCAAAAGCTGGGTCGGGCAGGCGGGATTTGAACCCACGACCTCTTCGTCCCGAACGAAGCGCGCTACCAAGCTGCGCCACTGCCCGTCCGCTCAAATATATCGGTTCAGTCCAAAACCGCAGCAACCGCCCGCTGCACACTCACCGCATCCAAAGGCTTCACAATCCACCCATCAGACCGAGCCTGCTTCGCCAGATACACATCAGCCTCCCGATCCAACAGCATCAAGACCCGAGTCTCCGGCACCCGCCCCATCTCCGCCTCCATGCGAAGATCCAGGCAAGTGGCCATCCCCCCCATGTTGCCGATCTGAAGATCGCATATCACCACATCAGGTTCTTGCTCCCGCACCGCGTCCAGCACCTCCACACCAGCTCGAACCCTGCTGATTTCGGATGTATCGCTGCCCAAAGCAGCATCTACCGTGTTGAACACAGAATCGCTGTCGGTGGCCAAGAGCACATGCGTCACGCTCCGATGGTATCCAAATCGATGTCAACACAGCGTGCTGACGGACCTCCTTGGATATGTGGCTGGCCGATGGCATTTGGGCTGTCCCGCGTTAGCATCGGGGGCGGTCAAGGGGAGGCACTGTGCTCGAGATCGAAGTCGAAAATCTGGACACCCACACGGTGCTTCGTCCCCAAGGCGAGATCGACGCCTACACCGTGGCCCAATTCCGGGAACGGATCGGCGACCTAGCCCTTGAGCCCCGACTACTCATCGACCTGGGATCGGTTCCGTTTATGGATTCGGCTGGCTTGGGTGCACTGATCGGTGGCATTCGGCGGATCCGAGATTCTGACGGCGAGGTCGTCGTGGCCTGTGGAGAGGGTGCACTGGCTCGACTGCTGCATACCACCGGGTTCGACCGAATCGTTCCGGTGGCCGAAACCCCAGAGGAAGCGCTGACATCGCTGCTGGACACCGACTCCCCCGAGGCGTTGTAAGACAACAGTGCGATCACCGCGATTGAAGTTGGCTGCTGCCTGCCTCGTGGGAGGCGGCATCCTGACTGCTGTCGGCCTGGCCGGAGTGGGATCGGCGGCCGCGCAGTCCAACGGAGCAACCGATGCCGGTTTGGCCGTGGTGGTGGAGGTCACCGGCTTGCTGGATCCGGTGATGGCCGAACTCATCGAGGACTCGGTAAATGATGTGGCCGACGCGGACGCCACCCTCCTTGTCTTCAGGGTTGACAGCAATCGCTCTGTGGTGTCCGACCAGCGCTTGGGCGAGCTGGCCGAATCCATCGCCGCCTCACCGGTGCCCATCGCGGTTTGGGTCGGTCCGAACGGCTCTTCTTTGGAAGGCAAGGTGGCTCAGCTCTTTGCCATTGCCGATGAAGTGGGCATCGCCCCCGGCACCAACGTGGGCGATCTCGGCATTCCGCTCCCGATGCTGGCCGAATATCCCGTGGCCTGGGCCAAACAAGATCTGATCAGAGACCACAGGCTCGGCTGGAGAGAACTCATCTCCGAAGGGGTGATCGCCTGCGAACCGCGTACCATCGACGATCTTCGCGACCGGTACAACGAGGCTGGCATCCCCTTCGACCCCCAAACCGTGCGAGTCCCCCCCGAAGTTGAGCAGTGCGTGGCCCCGCTCATTGGCGACTTCTTGGTCGACCTCGACCACCTCGGCTTTGCCTCCAACTTGGTCAACGTGGACGGCCAGCCTCGTCTGGAACCAGTCACCCAGGTTCAATTCCGAGGCTTGTCGCTGGCCCACCAACTGTTCCACACCGTGGCCAGCCCGCCGGTCGCCTATCTGCTGCTGACCATCGGCATGGGACTCATGCTGTTCGAGTTTTTCACCGCGGGTATCGGGGTGGCCGGGGTCTTGGGCGCGGTGTTGTTCATCTTGGCCGGCTACGGGCTGTCGGTGCTGCCCCACAACACCTGGGCGTTGGCGCTCCTGGTCGCCTCGATGGTGGCGTTCGGCATCGACATCCAAACGTCGGTGCCCCGCTTTTGGACCAGTGCCGGAATGGTCATGTTCGCCGCGGGAACCTGGTGGCTCTACGACGGCGTGTCCATGTCGTGGATTCCCATGGTGGTGATGACCGGGGCGGTGGCGGTGGCCATGTTTTCAGGGATGCCGTCGATGGTGCGCACTCGCTTCTCCACGCCCACCATTGGCCGGGACTGGATGGTCGGCGAGTTGGGTGAAGTGGTCGAGGACGTCTCTCCCGACGGAGTGGTGCGAATTCGGGGTGCGCTGTGGCGGGCTCGATGCAATCGGGCCACGCCGGTCACTGCTGGCGACCAGGTCAGGGTGATTGAAATCGACGGCTTGTGGCTAGAAGTGGAGCCCCTTGAAGGGGCAGCTCGCGACTACCGAGAGCGCCGTCGTTAGAGCCACGGTCGTCTCAGAGTCGAGAAAAATCGTCAAGATCGGTTCTCACTTGCATTGCCCTCATCTTGTGCGCGGCGAACTTCGCCTATAAGGTCCGCCAAAAGGGGGTAGTCAAGAGTGAGCGCCGTCACCAACGAAAGGGCCTGGCAAGTAAAGGCAGCCTGTCGTGGGCCGCACGCGGCTGTGTTCTTCCCGCCTCCGTCGTTTGAGCGCAAGGAAGAGAAGCTCGAGCGGGAAGGCCGGGCCAAGGCCATTTGCGAGGAATGCAGTGTGATTGAAGAGTGCCGTGAATATGCCCTGAAAATCCGGGAACAGCACGGTATCTGGGGTGGGCTCAACGAGTTGGAGCGCCGGGAGATCCTCAGCCGACGTCGGAATTGATCTCTGCCTCGTCAAAGGCGAGGCCCGGCGATTCTCACATCACCTCTTCGGCGAGTTGCTCCCTGCCCGTCGAGCCAAGCCAGCAACGGCAAGGCGTACTTGCGCGTGGTCGCCAAGCGCTCCCGCACTTCTGCCACCGTTACCCCGTCGGGCTGATCGGCCAGCATCTCGGCCACCGCTGATCGGGCTGCCACCAGCGTTGAGGCCGCGAAGAACACCCCATCCTGCTCTACAATCACTCCCCGCTTCACCAGCTCCCGCACTTCACTCCGGTCCACGCCCACAGCTTCGGGATCGGGCGGGGTGAAGGGAGCTGCCTCCAGCGCAGCGGTGTACCGGTGGTTTTCAAACGGATCCGATTGACCGATAGGGCGAACTCGACCGCCTTCGGTGGCCATTTCCTCCATGAGGCTCAGCACTGCCCGGTCTTTCTCGTCCAAGCCGGCGATGTCCAGGCCCAGGGGACCGGCATCATCCACCGCGGCGCGAAGCCGAGCCTTGGCCTCATCAAGCACGGTCAGACTCACCACCCAGCGACCGACATCGGGTTCGCGCCGCTGTCCGGTCAACAGGGCCAACCGCTCGGCTTCCACCCAACCCCGCTCGGCCACTACCCGGTCGACCGACAGGTCGGGCCTGGCCCTTGAAGCCGCCAGCACCGGGTCGATATCGAGAACGGTTCCACCCCCAATGGTCTCGGCCCGGCCGCTTTCCCGCAATACGAATCGGTCTCCGGGCAGCAGTGGCAGCCGCTGGGGGAGATGAAGCCGAACAAGCCCGGCCTCGCCCGGTGACAGCGCCTCCAACCCGAGGATGCGCATGCGGGCCGGCAATTCACACGCCCCGACGTAGATGGCATGTGCCCCCCGGCGGGAAACCTCGTGATCCAGCGTGCTCAGTACGGTTAGGGAGGCGTCGAACCGGTTGGTCAGATGCCACTGCCCGGCTCTCACCAGAACATCGCCGCGGACCACCTCTTGATGGCCGACTCCTGACAGGTTGACCGCCACCCGGTTGCCCGGTCCGATCTTGGTTCGCTGGCTGTGGTGACTCTGCAAGGCCCTCACTCTCACCGCAGCACCCCGGGGCCTGAGCACCAGCTCGTCGTCTACTCGGATTTGCCCTCCGGTGAGCGTGCCAGTCACCACCGTGCCCGCGCCCCGGGCCGCGAATGCCCGGTCAACCCACAGCCTTGGCCTTCGCAGGTCGGCGGCCGCGGGAGTCCGGTCCACCAAATCGTCCAACCCGGCTCGCAAATCGTCAATGCCCAGGTCGTCCACTACGTCGGTCTCCACCACCGGCGCACCGGCCAAGAACGTGTCCTCTACTCGCTCCTCCACCTCCAGGCGGGCCAACTCCGAGATGTCGGCGTCGCACAGTCCCACTTTGGTCAACGCGATCAGCCCGTGGGACACCCCCAGCAATTCCAGTATGCGAAGGTGCTCCTCGGATTGGGGCATCCACCCCTCGTTGGCCGCCACCACGAATAGGCAGGCATCTACCGCGCCGACCCCGGCCAGCATGTTGCGAATGAACCGCTCGTGCCCGGGCACATCGATGATCGACACCGACCGCCCCGAGGGCAATGGCGCAGAACCGAAGCCCAAGTCGATGGTCAGGCCTCGGGCCTTCTCCTCGGCAAACCGGTCGGGATCAACTCCGGTGAGCGCCTCCACCAGCGTGGACTTTCCGTGATCCACATGGCCGGCGGTGGAAATGGTGATGCTCACCCAAGAGCCTTCAGGGCGGCGATCACGTAGCGGTCATCATCGGGGGCCACCGTCCGCAGGTCGAGCCACGTTCGGTCGTCGCTCACTCGGGCGATGATCGGGGGCGATCCGGCGCGCAAGGGAGCCGTGCAATCGCCGTCCAGCACCACGCCGCACGAGTCGATCTCTGTCCCGGGAAGCGTGCCGCCACCGGGCACCGACGCCATCTGTGCTGCCTCCCCGGCGCCTGACTCCGACACCACCGCTTGAACCCGGATTTTCAGGTCGGCGGTGGCTAGCGACGCCATCCGCCAGAAGTCGATGGCCTGCCCATCTCGCCGCAAATAGGCCAAGGCCACCTGTTGGAGGGCACTCAACACCAGGCTGCCCGGTCTCAGCGCCCGAGCCAGGGGGTGCTGGGCGCATCGCCTCACCAAGTCGGCTCGCCCGGCGATGATCCCGGCCTGGGGACCTCCGAACAGCTTGTCGCCCGAGAACGTGACCAGCGCCGCCCCGTCGCCCAAAGTCTGCCGGGCCGCGGGCTCGCCCGCTAGCCACGACGGCGGGCCGTCGTCTAACCAAGGGCAAGCGGCATCCACCAGCCCCGACCCGATATCGGCCACCACCGGGACGTTGAGGGTGGACATCTCGGCCACGGTTACGTGTTCGGTGAACCCCACGATGCGGTAGTTGGATTGGTGTACCTTCAGGGCGAGGGCGGTGTCGTTGGCCGGGTTTTCCACTGCCGATGCAAAATCAGCCAGTCGAGTGCGGTTGGTGGTGCCCACCTCAACCAGCCGGGCTCCGGACTGCTCCATGACGTCCGGCACTCGGAATCCTCCGCCGATCTCCACCAGCTCGCCCCGAGACACTGCCGCGCCCCGGCCAGTGGACAAGGCAGCCAATACCAACAGCACGGCCGACGCCCCGTTGTTCACGACGATGGCGTCCTCTGCTTCGCACAGTCGGGCCAGCAAGGCGGCGGCATGGGCGTGACGAGAACCTCGCCGCCCCGAGGACAGATCCAATTCGAGATTGGCATACGCCGCTTCGACCGCCACCGCCAGCGGCGCCCTCCCCAGGTTGGTGTGCAGCAAAACCCCGGTGGCGTTCACCACCGGCTGAAGCAATGCCCGTGCCGCGGCCTGGGCGTGGCGCCGGGCTCGCTCCTCCACCCCTTCAGGGTCGCCGTCGGCGATTGCCGCCCGGGCAGCGTCCACCAACAGGGGGTGGGGCAGCCCGGTGTCTGCCAACGACCGGGCCAAAGCGTCCACCGAGGGAGGTCTCACGGGCTTCAGCGTATGGTCTCCTGGATCGTGAGCGAGGGCAAGGCCCCCACATCCACCGGGGGAGGTTTCACGGCCCTCAGCGTATGGCTCTGCTAATCGGCCGTCATCTGTAGCCGATTAATCGCCGTCGGCCAGATCGGTGTCGTGAATGGTGCCCGGACCGCTGTCTCCGGGACCGTAGTAGGTGACGCGGTGGCGGAAGCGGCGAATGATGAACGGGCGGATTGCCATCCGAGTGGGCGGGAACAACAGCAACAATCCGATGGCGTCGGTCACGAACCCGGGCGTGAGCATGAGCGCCCCGGCCAGCAGCACCAAGGCCCCATCCACCAATTCCCGGCCCGGCATCAGGCCCTCAGCCAGCTTGCTCCGGACCCGCCAGAGCACCGCCAGCCCCTGAGCCTTCACCATCCACGCGCCGACAACGCTGACCAAGATTAACAAGCCGATGGTTTCCAGCGTCCCGATGCTTCTGGCCGTCTCCACAATCACGTACAGCTCGACCAGCGGCACCGCGATGAACAGTAGGACCAGCCATACCAGCACGGTGGAATCCTATGAAGAGACGATGTCGAGATTGGCTAGAGCCTGCTCGGCGGCTTCAAAAATCCGCGCCGTGCAGCTGGCCATGTCCACCGGAGGGACCTCTTCCAGCAGGCGGTCGGCCACCGCTCGCAATGCATTACCGGCCGCACCGGGGATTTCCTCCAGCACAACGGGGGCCCCGTCGTCGCCACCGGAGGCCACCGAGCCGTCGATGGGCACCTGGCCCAGCAGCGGCACACCCAGCTCATCAGCCAACTCTTGACCGCCTCCCTGGCCGAATATCTCGTAACACTCCCCGTCGGGGGCCACGAACGCGCTCATGTTCTCAATCACCCCGACGATCCGGAGATAGTTGGACCGCCCCATCGAGGCCACACGAGTGGCCACTTTCTGGGCACTGCGAGCCGGAGTGGTCACCACCATCATCTCAGCTTGGGGGAGCATCTTGGCGATGCCCATCTGCACGTCGCCGGTGCCCGGGGGCATGTCGATCAGCAGGTAATCCACCGGTCCCCAGCGCACATCTTCAAGAAAGTGCTGGACGGCCCGGTTCAAAATGAGCCCTCGCCACATCAGCGCGGTCTCCTCCCGATCGACCAGGAACCCCATCGACACCACTTCGAGTACACCCTCGCCCACCTGCTTCTCGTTGGGGACGATCTTCTTCTCGTCTTCGGCGCCGGACAGACGGCCTTCAACCCCCAGCATCCGGGGTACCGAATAGCCCCAGATGTCGGCGTCCATCACCCCGACCCGCATGCCCCGGCGGGCCAATTCGGCGGCCAGGTTCACCGTGATGGTCGACTTGCCCACCCCGCCTTTGCCCGACGCCACCATCACGACCTTGGCAGTCGGGGGCACTGCGGTGACAGGAGCGTTCTGGGAGACGTTGAACCGGGCCTTGGCCATGGCCGCCGCCTTCTCATCTTGGGTCAACTCTCTCCAGTGGATCTTTACCTTCTCCACACCGGGTAGCCCGCCCACCCGGCTGCGAACGTCTCGCTGGATCTGGGCCCGCAGCGGACATCCCGAGGTGGTGAGGGCCACCGTTACCTCGACCAAGCCGTCGGGATTGACCACCGCGCGCCGGGCCATGCCCAAATCAACGATGTCGGTGCCCAGCTCGGGGTCGATCACCCCGCGTAGCACGGCCATCACATCGTCAACCGTCGGCAAGTCCGCGGCGGTTCCAACGCTCACGGTGGTCATGCTATCGGGTATGTATACGGGCCAAGCCTGCGGGTAGACTTACACTCGTTCGCAGAACCGGATAGGGAGAAGCGTGTGATCACACTCACAAACGCAGCAACCAGCAAAGTCGGAGACCTGGTCCGCCAGGAGCAGACCGACGATGAAGAGCTGGCCCTGCGGGTGGCGGTTCGCCCTGGCGGTTGCTCAGGCTTCAACTACGAGATGTACTTCGACGCTGATATCGGCGCCGAAGACAACGAAGTTCTGTTCGGCGATGTCAAGGTAGTGGTCGACTCCTCCAGCGCGGCCCTGCTGGAAGGCGCGGTTCTCGACTACAAAGACGGTCTGACCGACGCGGGGTTTTCCATCACCAACCCCAACGCTCAGCGCACCTGCGGCTGCGGCCAGAGCTTCAGCTAATTCAACGCCGCGAATGGCGGCCGCATTGGAGTTCACCGTAGACGGCCACCCTGTGGAGGTTCCCGACGATGGCGCCTCGCTCATGGAGGTGTTGCGCGATCGACTCGGCATCAGCTCGGTGAAAGACGGATGCAGCCCCCAAGGGCAATGCGGCTGCTGCACGGTCTGGGTGAACGGGAAGCCCCGGGTGTCGTGTGTTACGCCCGCTCGCCGGGTGGCGGGACGGGCGATCACCACCTTGGCCGGCCTGCCGGAAGAGACTCGGGCCTGCTGGGGCGAGGCCTTCTGCGCCGCCGGGGCCAGCCAGTGCGGCTTTTGCACCCCCGGCATCGTCATGCGTCTGGCCGGCCTGGATGCCCGCGCCGACCCGGAACGCCTCCGCTCATCCGCGGCCACGGCGTTGGCCGCCCATCTGTGCCGCTGCACCGGTTGGCAGACCATCCTGGAAGCCTGGGAAGGCTTTGGCATGGCCGTTTCCGATCGGGATTGGGCCGCCGCTGCCCAACGAGCCGAATTGGAGGGCGGAGTGCCTCAGGAGGTTGGGACTGCTGTGTCGTTGGGGGAAGGCGGCTTTGCCGACGACACCGTGCCCGAGGGGGCGCTGGTGGCGTTGTCCGACGGCAAGGGTGGTTGGGCACTGGGGGAGACGGTGGCCGAGGCCCGAGCGGTGGCCGGCAAAGTGCAAGGCCGCCGCACCCCCGATGATCGGCCCATGCCCCTGGAATTCCCCGACGGTGACTGGGCGGTTCGACTTCGCACCTCCTGGGTGGAGCCCGCCTATCTGGAGACCGACGCCTCGTGGTGCGCACCCGGCGGTGAGCCAGCCAGTCCCCTGGCCAACGGCGGTGCGTTCGGGGCCAAGGTGGTGTCACCGCTTCCGGCAATCGCCCGCCAGCTGGCCGATGAGCACGGCCGTCCGGTTCGGGTGCTGTGGTCGCGTGAGGACTGTGTTCGGCACGGTCCCAAACGCCCGCCGGTGGCCATTGGGATCAACGCCGATGGCCAAGGGGTGGTTCGGGTAGTGCGCACGCCGGGGGTGGCCGATGCCGTCGCGTCGGTTTCCTCTGCCCTGACGGTAGAAGAAGCAGACATCGCCGGACCTCCCACCTCGGTCGCCATTCGGGGTGCAGGATGGGTTGAGGCCGCCGTAGCGCTGAGCGCGTTGGGCGATGGCTTTCAGCCGATCACCTCTCCGGGCGGGGGCTCGGCCCGAGCCGAGTGGAATGGAGGCAGCCTGCGGATTCAGGCGTACGGCGGCGAACCGCTGGATGAGATCGTGTTGCGCTCCTATTGCATCGGCGCCGCGCATATGGCCTATAGCTGGGTGGCCTCCGAGGCGCTCACCGTCGGCCCCGACGGCGAGGTCCACGACCTCACTATCCGCTCTTTCGGCGTCGTGCCCGCATCTCGGATGCCCCCGGTCGAGGTGGAGATCGAGCCGTCCGACGGCCCGCCCGTCAACTGCTCCGACGCCGTGTTCGCCGCCGTGGCCGCAGCCACCTGGCAGGCCGCCGGCCATCCCCCCGACTGGCCAACAGGTCGGCTGGATGCTCAGTCAGACTCTCCGTAGAGCAGCCGGTCGGTTACTTCTCGAACGGCGTCGGTGATCTCCTGGTAGTCGGCTTCTAAGTCCCGGTTGCTGGGATAGCCGAGTCGTCGGGCCAGCAACAGTTCTTCATGGTCGTCATCGGGGAACACGTCTGAAGAGAGTCCTGAGAGGTGGTAGCGGGCGTTGCGGAACCGCTGGCAGAAGCGATAGCCCACATCCAGGGTGGCCCGGTCGCCGATGTCCAGCAGGTTGTGCTCCGACAGACCGGCCAGCGCGGGCAGCGTGCGGTTGTCGCGGATCGAAGTCCTTCCGAATCCGTGCTGAAGCTGCATGAGCTGCACGGTGAACTCGATGTCGCTGAGCCCGCCCGCGCCGAGCTTCACGTCCCGGGCCTTGCTGCCGGTGCCCAGCCGCTCAGCTTCGATGCGGCGCTTCATGGCGCGGATCTCATCAGCCTCGGTATCGCTGAAGTCGGGCTGGTAGCACCACTTGTCGGCCAACTGGAGAAATCGGTTTCCCAGATCGTCGTCTCCCGCCACGAAGCGGCGTTTGAGCAGAGACTGGCGCTCCCATAGCTGACCCCGTTCCTCGTAATACCGTTGGTACCCCTCCAGCGATCGGGCGAGCTGTCCGTTCTCGCCTTCAGGGCGCAACCGCGCGTCAATCTCCCAGGCTCGGCCTTCGGCGGTTTGAGCCCCGATCTCTTTGAGCAGGCCCCGGGCGGCGCGGTTTGCCGCCCTGGCGTCATCAGAGCCTGCCCCCTCGTACACGAAGATCACATCCAGATCAGAGGCATAGGAAAGGTCGAGGCCCCCATAGCGCCCCATTCCGATCACGGCGAAGGGCACCTCTGGGGCCAGCGAGTCGACGGCGGCCGCCACCGCGGCGTCGGCGATAAGGGTCAGCTCCTGGGGAATCTCGATGATCGAGGCCAGCCCCAGGATGTCTCGGGCCGCCACCCGAAGCTGCTCGCGCCGCACGAACCGCCGCAGCTCGGCCATCTGGAGGTCGTGATCGCCAGCGGCTGACTGCATGGCCTCGGTGGCCTCGGCAACCAGGGCTTCCGCAGTGCGGGCATGGGCCAGCTCCTCGGGGTTCATCAGCGAGCGGGCGAACTCCGGGTGGTTGCGCATCCATCCCGCGGCCACTCGGCTCGATCCCAACAGCCGGGCGATGTCGCTGATGGCAATGGGGGAGTCGCGCAGCACCGGGAGGATGGTGCCGACCCGGAAGGAGCCGTCCAAAAGCCATGCCAGGCGGACCAACCCCAGGTCGGGATCGGGGGTGGTGGCCAGGGCCTCCACCATGATGACCAGAACCTGCTGCATCACGTTGGCCCGACGGCCGAGGTTCTCGGTGAGGCGCTCGATGGTGGCGGCGGCCCGATCGGGATCGGCGAAGCCCAATTGTCCGAGGTGATCGGGAAGCAGCTCGCTCACCAGTCCGGTCTCGTGCATCCGGTCGAGGGTTTGACGGTAGAAGATCCGCTGGTGGATCTCCCGGACCGAGGTCTGATGGCGGGTGTGGGATTCCTGGAATGCGTCCAGGCTTTCGAAGCCGGATGCTCGGGCCGCCCACTCCCGGTCGGCGTCGGCGGTGGGCAGCTCGTGGGTCTGGCGCTCGTCGCGGAGCTGCACCCGGTGCTCCACGGTGCGCAGGTGAATGTAGGCGGTGGTGAAATGAACCGCATCGGCATGGTCGATGTACTCCCCCCAGCTGAGCTGGCGGAGAGCAGTGAGGGTGTTGGGGGAGCGGATGGTGGGGTCGGTGCGGCCGTGGACCAGCTGCAAGAGCTGCACGGTGAACTCGATGTCCCGGAGCCCACCGGGGCCCTTCTTGAGCTCCCGGTCGCCCTTCAGCTTGGCCGACTCCTCCACCCGCAGCTTCAGGGCGCGAAGGTGGGGCACGGTGTCGGCTTCCAAGTTCTCACCCCAAACCCCGGGCTTGATGGCATCAAAGAAGGCGTTGCCCAACTCGGGGTCACCGGCTGACAACCGGGTTTTTATGTAGGCTTGGCGCTCCCAGGACACCGCCCAGCGATCGAAGTAGGTTCCGAACGCTTCCGGAGTGCGGCTCAGCGCTCCAGCGCCTCCTTCGGGCCGCAACTCGATGTCCACCCGGTACACCTGCCCCTCGGGGGTGAACGCGGTGAGGATGTCCAGCACTTTCCGGGCTCGACGGGCGGCTGCGGTGGAGTCGCCCTCGTGGGCGAAGACGATGTCGACATCGCTGGCGTAGTTCAGCTCGTTGCCGCCCAGCTTGCCCATCCCGATGATGGCCAACGGCGGTCCTTCGTCGGCGATCTCCAAGGCGCGGACGAAACAAGCGTCGGCCAACAGCGACAGTTCCCGGCCCACGGTGGCCAGGTCGGCCTCGCCCAGCAGATCGCGCAGCGCGATACGCAGAAGCTGGCGCCGCTTCCACCGCCGCAGGCCGTCGAGGGCATCATCGTCGTCGGGGGCGGTCAGCGAGATTTTCTCGGTGGCAAAGTCGGCGGGCGGGTCGAGCACTCCGAGCAGACTGGGATCGCGCCGCACCGCCTTGCTCATGCTGCGAGAAGCTCCGGCCAGCATGGCCGCCGCCCGGGCCCGGCGCTCGTCGGTGATACCGAGAGCGTCGATGAGGGAACGGGCGTCCTCCGGCCATGGACTGGTGGCAATCAGAGACTCGATGTCCTGGTTTTGGTGACCCTGGCTGCTGGCTTCCATATGATCCTCAAATATGAGTACTCCGGTTGGACCCTATTCTCCCATCGTCCGGGCGGGAAACCTCCTCATCTGCTCGGGTCAAATCGGGATCGTCGACGGCTCGCTGGTGCCCGGCGGGCTCATCGCCCAGTTCCGCCGAGCAGTGGCCAACGCCGAGTCGGCGCTGGCCACCGAGGGGGCCACTCTGGACGACGTGGTGAAGGCCACCGTCTTCCTGTTGCACATGGATGATTTCGGCACCATGAACCAGGCCTACATCGAGTGTTTCGGCGACAATCGCCCTGCCCGCTCCGCCGTCGGCGTCGCCGCCCTACCCCTGGGCGCCCTAGTAGAAATCGAACTCTGGGCCTACTCCGGCTGAGCGGTTACCGGTCCCAGTGGGAGAGGCCGAAGCGGTAGCCGACGGTTCTTACGGTGGTGATGAGGCCGACAATCACTTGGTGATAAGCACTCTTTTACCAAATAAGATGTCCACCATGGCTACAGTGCTGGAGTTTCTCGTGTCGTCATCGGGGCAGATGTCGCTGCCTGCTCAGGCTAGGCATCGCTGGAACCTTGGCGATGGCGGCCCAGTCGACGTTCTCGACCTGGGGTTCGGGGTGCTTACGGTGCCCCGGGGAGAAGGGCGAAGTCTGCTTAGCGACCTTCTCAGCCGCGACGAACATGCAGCATTTGTGGATTCACTGGCAGGTGACCCCGATCTCGCCACCACATGACCAGAGCGGTTCTAGATGACCACCTGCTTCGCGATCTGTTGTCTGGCGAAGCAGGCAATGGGCTCGCTCAGGTCCTCACTGATTACGAACCAGCCACCACCAATCTGTATCTATTGCGACTTTGCCGAAGTGTGGTGTCATCTGCTGGGGGAAAGCTAACCGGATCATGGCCGACTAAGGCACGCCAAGCACTGGGACGACAGCTTGTCTCTCTTCCCGATGACATTGAGGTCGTACCCCTTCGCACCCTCGCCTTTCGGATCGCCGAATTAGCAGACGCATTTCGGCTCTCCGTCCTCGGTGCTGAGGCGGTAGCTGCCGCTGAACATCTTGATGGACCCCTCTGTGTTTGGACGGGAGACGACGGTCCGAACATTCGGTCTGCCCTGACCGACCTGAACGGCGACTACCGCACCATTTCCCGTTAGGTAACCCAGATAATGCCCTGGGGCAACTTGGTGGTCCCCCCAGCGGTAGAAATCGAACTCTGGGCCTACTCCGGCTGAGCGGTTACCGCTCCCAGCGGGAGAGGCCGAAGCGGTAGCCAACGGAGCGGACGGTGGTGATGAGGCTGGCGTGCTCTTCGCCCAGCTTGGCCCGCAGACGGCGGACGTGGACGTCCACGGTGCGGGCGCCGCCGAAGTAGTCGTAGCCCCACACCCGGCTGAGCAGCGTCTCTCGGGTGAACACTTTGCCGGGCGAACTGGCCAAGAACTTCAGCAATTCGTACTCCATGTAGGTGAGGTCGAGCGGCCGGCCGGTGATGGTGGCCTGATAGGTCTCCACGTTCAGCACCAGCGGTCCGTATTCGATGAGCTCCGGGCGCAGCGCGGTGCCCGATCGCCACACCAGGTGGGCCAGCCGGGCTTCCAATTCCCGCTGGTGGAATGGGGTGAGGCAGAAGTCGGTATAGAGGTCGTCGCGCATCTCCAGTTCGTCTAGACGAGCACCGGAGATAAGCAGCAGCACCGGGATGTCCAAGCCCCTTCGGTTCAGTGAACGACAGAATCCGAACGCGTCTTCGGGGTTCTCATCCACCGCCACCACCGCGCCCAGCCACCGGCCCTCCGGCTCTTGGGCGCTGCCCACCGCCTTCCAGCTGTAGCCCCCCAAGTCCAGCGTGCGCACCAGTTCCGGCGGCGGCGGATCGGGAAAAACGAGCAGCGGCTCAGTCACAGCAACTACCAGGTGTTCAAGTAACGGCGGAGCTCGAAGGGCGTGACCTCCCGGCGGTACTCGGCGAACTCGGCCCGCTTGTTGCGCAAGAACCACTCGTGGATGTGCTCGCCCAACACGTCAACCATCAGCGGCGATTCCTCCAGCACGTCCAGGGCCTCTGACAGCGACATGGGCAGCTCCTCGAAACCCTTGGACCGAGCTTGGCCCCTGGTCATGGTGTAGAGGTCGGCGGCTGCCTCAGGCGGCAGCTCATAGCCCTCCTGCACTCCCTTCAAGCCGGCGGCCAACACCGCGGAGAACGCCAAATAGGGGTTAGCCGCCGAGTCGAGCGCCCGGTATTCGATTCGAGTGGACGATTCCTTGCCCGGCTTCACCACCGGCACCCGCACCAGCGCCGAGCGGTTGTTGCGGGCCCACGACACGAAGGTGGGCGCCTCATCGCCGGCCACCAGCCGCTTGTAGCTGTTCACCAGCTGGTTGGTGACCGCGGTGATCTCCCGGGCGTGGTGCAGCAGGCCGGCGATAAAGGCCTTGGCCGTTTTCGACAGGCCGTAGTCGTCTCCGGCGTCGTGGAAGGCGTTGACGTCGTTCTCGAACAGCGACATGTGGGTGTGCATGCCCGATCCCTGTACGCCGTTGAGCGGCTTGGGCATGAACGTGGCGTGCAGATCCCGGTCGAGGGCCAGCTTGCGCACCACCAGTCTCAACGTCATCACGTTGTCGGCCATGCTCAGCGCTTCGGTGTAGCGCAGGTCGATCTCATGCTGGCTGGGGCTGTCCTCGTGGAAGGAGTACTCCACCGGGATGCCCATGGCCTCCAACATGGTGATGGTGCGTTTGCGCAACGGGCTGGCCACATCCGCGGTGGTCAAATCGAAGTAGGAGGCGTTGTCCAGCGGCGTCAGCGGCTGGTCGGGATCGCCGTGCCGGAAATAGAAGAACTCCACTTCGGGAGCGGTGTAGAACGTGTAGCCCATCTCGGCCGCCTTGGCCAGGCTGCGGCGCATCACCCAGCGGGGATCGCCCTCGAACGGGGTGCCGTCGGGATTGCGGATGTCGCAGAACACACGTCCGGAGGGCTCTTCGGGGTCGGCCCACGGCAGCAACTCGAATGTGGACGCGTCGGGTACGGCCAGCACATCGCTCTCCTGCACACGGGAGAAGCCATCGATGGCCGAGCCGTCGAACTGCAGTCCCTCATCGAAGGCGTCGGCTAACTCCGCCGGAGAGATGGCCACCGACTTGAGCTGGCCCAGCACATCGGTGAACCAGAGCCGGATGAGGCGCACCCCCCGCTCCTCCACAGTGCGAAGCACGTAGTCCTTTTGCGGTTCCATAGGAGACCACCAGAGTGCCCTGCCAGGAGTCGCCTACGCCAGCCCATTGGCAGCGTTCACAGAGCCTTCGCAATCGGGAAAATCTCTGGAAACGCACCCATGCAAGGATGAGCATTCCGCTTGCCAGCAGGCGGCAAATCCACAGAGGCACAATGCGCCGCGCCCGCTCCCCCTGTGGGAGAGTAAGGGCCGAAAAAGGAGGAACTCACTGTGTCAACTCCCCAAGAAGTCATTGCGCTGGCGGCATCCGAGGGTGCCGAATTCGTGGATATGCGCTTCACCGATGTCCCCGGTGTGCAGCACCACTTCTCACTTCCTATCCGCGAGCTGACCGAAGCGGTATTCGAGGAGGGCCTCGGATTCGACGGCTCGTCGGTGAGCGGCTTTCAGACCATCGACGCTTCGGACATGCTCCTCATCCCCGATCCCGACACCGCGATCTTCGATCCGTTCATGAAGCGCAAGACCCTGGTGCTGCTGTGCGATGTCAAGGATCCCGTCACTGGCGAGATGTACGGCAAAGATCCCCGTGGCGTGGTGCGCCGCTCCCTCTCCTATCTGGCCAGCACCGGCATTGCCGATTCCGCTTACTTCGGCCCGGAAGCCGAGTTCTTCATTTTCGACAGCGTGGCCTACCAGAATCAGCCCGATGTGGCCGGCTACCAGGTCCGCTCGGCCGAAGGCATCTTCGAGAGTGGCCGACCATCGGTGAACGGCGCTCCCAGCCCCGGCCACCGCATCCCCTACAAGGGGGGATACTTCCCGCTGTCGCCCTTGGACACATTCCAAGACTTGCGCTCGGAGATGGTGGTGGCACTGGAGTCGGTGGGGATTCCCATCGAGGTCCAGCACCACGAGGTGGGCACTGCCGGCCAGGCCGAGATCGACATGGTGTTCGACGAGATGCTGGCCATGGCCGACAAGGTCCAGCTCTACAAGTACGTGGTGAAGAACGTGGCCCGCGAGCACGGTCGCACCGTCACGTTCATGCCCAAGCCGATCTACGGCGACAACGGCTCGGGGATGCACACCCACCAGTCGCTGTGGAAGGACGGCGACACGCTTATGTACGACGAGCGTGGCTATGCCAGCCTGTCCGACATCTCCCGTTGGTACATCGGCGGCCTGCTGACCCACGCCCCGGCGATCCTGGCCTTTGCCGCCCCCACCACCAACTCCTACAAGCGTCTGGTGCCCGGCTACGAGGCTCCGGTGAACCTGGCCTACTCCCAGCGGAACCGCTCGGCTGCCATCCGCATCCCGCTGATCTCCGACAACCCCAAGGCAAAGCGCCTGGAGTTCCGCTGCCCCGACCCCAGCGCCAATCCCTACTTGGCGTTCGCCGCCATGCTGATGGCCGGCATCGACGGCATTCAGAACCAGATGGATCCGGGCGAGCCGCTGGACAAGAATATCTACGACCTGCCGCCCGAAGAGGCCGCCGGCATCGAGACGGTGCCCGGCTCTCTGGCCGAGGCACTGAGTGCCCTCGAGGCCGATCACGACTTCCTGTTGGCCGGCGATGTGTTCAACACCTCGCTGATCGAGTCGTATCTCGAGGTCAAGCAAGAGGAGGTGGACGCGGTCAACTTGCGGCCCCATCCCCTCGAGTACGAGATGTACTACTCCGTCTAAGACGGCGCCCTAGAAACCCCCGGCAGTGTCGGGGGCACACAACCCCTCTAGCCTGTATTCGTGGCCAAGCTTCGGGTAGCCCTGGGCCAGATCAACTCGGTGGTGGGCGACATCGGCGCCAACACCAAGCGGATTCTCACCGCTCTGGCGGCCGCGGAAGAGGCCGGGTGCCATGCCGCAGTTTTCCCTGAGCTGGCCGTCACCGGGTATCCCCCGGAGGATCTGGTGCTCAAGCGGAGATTTGTGCAGGACAGCCGCCAAGCGATGGAGGAGATCGCCGCCCGGTCGGGATCGTGTACTGCGGTAGTGGGGTTTGTGGACGATGCTGAGGGCTGCTGGAACGCCGCGGGGGTCGCGGCCCATGGCCGGCTGGCGGGGGTCTACCACAAGCGGGAATTGCCCAATTATGGAGTGTTCGATGAGCGCCGCTACTTCCAACCCGGTACGAGCAAAACGGTTCTACACCACGTAGCCGGAGTGGCCTTTGGCGTCTCCGTCTGCGAGGACGCCTGGATTCCGGGCGGCCCGATGAACCAGATGGCCGCGGCCGGAGCCGAGGTCATCTTCAACCTGAACGCCTCGCCCTATCACGTCGGCAAGCTGGACCAGCGGTTGGGTGTGCTCCGCCAACGGGTCTCTGAGACCGGGTGCTCCATCGTCTATGTCAATCTGGTGGGAGGTCAAGACGAGTTGGTGTTCGACGGCGCTTCGCTGGTGCTCGATCCCGACGGCCGCGTCATTGCCCAAGCCCCTGCGTTCCAAGAGCATCTGCTCATTGCCGAGATCGAGGTGGCCGATCGACCCGAATTTCCGAACCCGCCGCCCATCCCTCAAGGGATCAACCGAGTTGATCCGGGGATGAACGAGGTGGATGAGCAATACGAAGCCCTTGTGTTGGCCACCCGGGACTATGTACACAAGAACGGCTTCACCGATGTGGGCATCGGGTTATCTGGGGGGATCGATTCCTCGCTGGTGGCGGTTATTGCCGCCGATGCTCTGGGCGCCGATCATGTCCACGGCGTGTTGATGCCTTCTCGGTATTCCAGTGATCATTCGCTGGCCGACGCCGAGGCCCTCTGCCAGAACCTGGGTATCGGCCACCGGGTCATCCCGGTGGAGCCCGGCCATCAGGCCTTTCTCGACATGCTGGCCCCGTCATTCGATGGGATGAGCCCAGATTTGGCCGAGGAGAATGTGCAGTCCCGCATTCGGGGAACGCTGCTGATGGCATTGTCCAACAAGTTCGGATGGCTGATCCTGACCACCGGCAACAAGAGTGAGAGCGCGGTGGGCTACTCCACCTTGTACGGAGATACCGCCGGGGCCTACGCGGTGATCAAAGATCTCTGGAAACTTCAGGTGTACGCCTTCGCCTCCCACCGCAACCAGCGCGCCGGCTGCGACCTGATCCCCGAAAACGTGCTGGTCAAACCTCCTTCGGCCGAGCTTCGCCCCGACCAGCGGGACGACCAGAGCCTGCCCCCCTACGACGAACTCGATCCCCTGCTGGAAGCCTATGTGGAGGGCGACCTCACCCCCGCCGACCTGTGCGGGCAGGGTTACGATCCCGAGTTGGTCAGCCGAATCACCGGTCTGGTGGACCGTGCCGAGTACAAGCGGCGCCAGAACCCACCCGGCGTGCGCATCACCGCCAAGGCCTTCGGTCGAGACCGCCGCCTGCCCATAACCAACCGCTATCGAGGCGGCGACTGAGCATGGACATCGCTATTCGCTATCGAGGCGGCGACTGAGCATGGACATCGAGCAGTCGGCGGACGCTTGTGGCGGCCTGGCCTGGATCTCTGAGCGGCTCTTCGAAGTCAAGGGTCGCTTGGCGACCGATCTGGACCACGGAGAACCGCTCGACGACCGAGCGCGGCTTCTATTGGCCCGATCCAGCCGCCGCCATGGACAACACGCCCAGTGGTGGCGAGCCGCACTGCCCGATTCACCAGCCTTGGGCGGGGCCGAGCGGATTCGTCCCCCCACTGACGCCTGGGAGAGCCTGCTGGCCCATATGGAGGGGGCGGCGCCCACCGCGGCCGTTGCCGCGATCTACGAGGTGGCTCTGCCCCAGTTGGCCTTGGTGATCGAGCACTTGGGCCAAGAACTGTCGCCGGTGAGCGATGGAGCAGTCATCCGCACAGCCCGCATAGTGGCCGCTGATTTGGCCGAGGAGCGGTATGACTCGAAGGAAGTGTGGAATCCCCCCAGTAGCCCCTCTGATGAAGGTCTAGAGGAGCTGGCGACCGCCTTTGCCAACGACTATCGCGAAAAAAGATGGCCTCCGCTGGTGACGCTTCCGCGATGAAGCGGGTATCCTTATCGGCTAAGCATTGTCCGTGTCTCTGCTCGGTCAGCGTCGACCGGTTCGACAGCGGCACCGGTGTCTCCACGGATTATCGGGCCCAAGGACTATCGGGAAGGGGTGGCTGTGCCGAAAGAGCGTGTTGAGCGAGACGACGAGGATCTCGTTCGCCTCTATCTGACCGATATCGGCCAATACCCGCTGCTCACCAAAGACGACGAGGTTGAGCTAGCCCAGAAAATCGAGGAGGGCAACGAAGCGCAAGCCCTCCTTGATCAGGACAAAGAGAGCGATCCCGGCAGCACAGAGCGGCTCTCGCCTGCCCGTCGAAGGCTGCTGCGCCGTCAGGTAAAAGTTGGCGAGCAGGCCGAACGCCGCTTCGTCCAGTCCAACCTCCGCCTGGTGGTATCCATCGCCAAGAAATACCAGGCATCCGGTCTTCCTCTGCTCGACCTGATCCAGGAAGGCAACCTGGGCCTGATGCACGCGGTGGAGAAGTTCGATTGGCGAAAGGGATTCAAGTTCTCCACCTATGCCACCTGGTGGATCCGCCAAGCCATTACCCGGGGCATCGCCAACACCGGGCGCACCATCCGCCTGCCGGTTCACGCCGGCGACACCCTGGCCCGTCTCCAGAAGGCCCGGGCCAACCTGGAGAAAAAGCTGGGCCGCCCGGCCACCTTGGCCGAGTTGGCCGTCGAGGTGGACCTCTCCGAAGAGAAGGTCACAGAGGCCTTGCGCTTTGCGGCCGAGCCCTTGTCGCTGAGCGAGCCACTGCGTGAGGACGGCGACGCCGAGTTGGGCGATGTGGTGGAGGACCGCTCCGCCGAGTCGCCTTTCGAAGTGGCCGCCACTGCGCTTTTACCCGAGGAAATCACCCGCCTGCTTGGCCCTCTCGACGAGCGCGAGCGCGAGATCCTCAAGCTCCGCTTCGGCCTTGACCGCGGCGAGCCCCGCACCCTCGAAGAAGTCGGCGAGCACTTCAACCTCACCCGCGAGCGCATCCGCCAGATCGAAGCTAGGGCCATGTCAAAACTCCGCCACCCCAGCAGCGACACCGGCGCCCGCGACCTCCTAGCTGTCTAAGACCCGCCGCACACCGGTTGATCGCGCGGAGGTGGACGGGAATCGAACCCGCCGGACGGGGATCGCCCGTCCCACCCGCTTTGAAGGCGGGGGAGCCCACCAGGTACTCAGACACCTCCCAGGAAGTGGTCAGCCTACTGCCGTTCGACTTGAGCGGCCCAGGCTTGCCTACCCCGTTACCGCAGCACCCTCCGGCTCGCCTACGCCGCTCATCAATAGGCCCACCTGCTCGACGGTGGCCTCTTCTCGGCTTACCCGACCCATCACCGACCCCTCGTACATCACCACCAGCCGGTCGGACAACGCCATTACCTCGTCCAAATCCTCGCTGATCAACAAGATGGCCCTGCCCTGCGTACGCTGGGTGAGCAGCTGCTCGTGGATGTACTCGGCTGCGCCGATGTCGATTCCCCGGGTGGGCTGGGCCACCAGCAGCATCTCAGCATTGCCGCTGAACTCACGGGCAATCACAACTTTCTGGATGTTGCCTCCCGACAGCTTGCGGGTGAGGGTTTCAGTGCTCGGCGTGCGTATGGAGTAGTCGCTGACGAGCTGCTCGCTGTGGCTCTCGATAGTGCGAAGGCTCAGCAACCCGCTCCGCGCGTAGGGCGACTGGTCGTAGTTCACCAGAACAAGGTTCTCGGCCACGGTGAAGTCGCCGATACTGCCGTACTTCATGCGCTCCTCGGGCACGTAAGCCAAGCCCATCGACCGCACCTGCTTGGGGGTCGGGGTCTTCACCGGTTGGCCGTTGATGAACACCTCGCCCGACTCAATCTCCCGCAACCCGACGATAGCCTCGGCCAATTCTCGCTGCCCGTTGCCCGACACCCCCACGATCCCGACGATCTCGCCGGCTCGCACGTCGATGTTCACATCGCGCACCGCAAGTTCCTCCCGGTCGCCCCGGACCCGGAGGTTTTTTACCTCCAGTTTGGGATCGCCCGGCTCCTGTTCGGCAAGGGTGCGGGTGAACTCCACCGGGCGACCCACCATCATCATGGCCAGCGACTCCCTGCTGGACTCCGCAGGGGTGGTGCGCCCCGAGACTTTGCCGTCGCGCAGAACCGTGATCTCGTCGGAGATCTCCATCACCTCGTTCAGCTTGTGGGAGATGAACACCAGTCCTCTTCCATCAGAGCTGAGCTGGCGGAGGGTGACGAACAAGTCGGAAACCTCGGGAGGGGTGAGCACCGCGGTGGGCTCGTCCAGCACCAACAGCCTCACGTTTCGGTACAGCGCCTTGACGATCTCGGCCCGCTGCCGCTCTCCGACCGCCATTTGCCAGATATAGGCATCGGGATCGACGTGCAGGCCGAACTCCTCAGACACCTCCCGGATTCGCCCACGAATCGGCTGGAGGTTGGTCAGACTGAGCGGTGTGCCCAGCCCCAGGGCCACGTTCTCGGCCACGGTCAGGGTGTCCACCAGCATGAAGTGCTGGTGGATCATTCCGATGCCGGTCTCAATCGCCACCGAGGGCGAGTCGATGCTCACCGGTGTGCCGTCGAAGGTGATCGACCCCTCGTCGGGCTGGTAGAGCCCGTAGAGGATCTTCACCAGGGTGCTCTTGCCGGCCCCGTTCTCTCCCAAGAGAGTATGAACCTGACCCGGCAGCACCGTGAAGTCAACGTCTTCGTTGGCCACCACGCCGGGGAAGCGCTTGGTAATACCGCGCATCTCCAGCATCGGTGCTGGCCTCGGCGCCGCCGAGTCAGTATTCATACTTTGCTATTCGGCTGAGCGTTACTGCCCAGTGGAGATTGACCCGTCGGACAGGCCAGCGATGGTCGCCTCGGCTGAGGCAAGCACATCGGCGGGGATGTCCATGGCGTCGTTGAACTGAATGTCCAGTCCTCCACCATCGAAGGTCATGATGAAGGTCGTGCCACCCAAGGTGCCGCCCTTGACCTGATCGACCACCTCAGAGAGGATGACCTCCCAGCGATATACCTGTGAGGCAACCACGATGTCTTCACCGAGGGCGGTCTGGTTGGCTTGGGTGCCGAACCACAACACGTCGTTCTCCTGGGCAACGCCGGTGGCGCCCACCACCATCTGGGCCGAACCAGTCAGCACGTCGGCACCGGCGGAGATGTGCGACTGGGCGGCTTCTGCGGCCAATGCCACATCGGCGAACGAACCGGTGTAGACGATGTTGACCTCGACGTCGGGATTCTGCGCCGTGGCTCCGGCGGCGAACCCGTCGACATAGAGCTTGGCGTCGCCCACCTCGATCGGGCCGACCACGCCGATCACGTTGCTCTCCGTGAGTTGAGCGGCCACTACGCCGTTGACATAGCCGCCGAGATCGGAGCGCACCGAGTAGGAGTTCACGTTGGGAAGTCCGAAGGTGTCGACCGCGGTCCCCCAAGCAAACGATACATCCGGGAAGTCCGGGGCGATCTCCTGGAGCGGGCCGCCGTACTGGGAACCGTGAGCGATGACCAGGTCGTAGCCATCCTCGGCATAGCCCCGAATGGCTGCGGCGGCATCTTCCACGATGAAGGTGCCGTCGGTGATGGCAAACTCCGAGATCTCCCCGGAATCAACAAGGGCGGTCACCGCATCGAACATGCTCTGAGTGAACGCCAAGTCATTGCTAGCGCTAGGTGCCACCACCGCGACACGGAAGGGTGCCGGAGGCGGCGGCGGGGGCGGCGGTGTGTACTCGGTAGCGGTTCGGGCTGCGGCGAGCCAGGCGTCGACGGTGTCGCGGTTGTCGGCGATCCACTCGGCGGCGTGGCGGTTGACATCAGCGGTGGTGTTCTCGCCGCCGGTGTCGTAGCGCGCGTTCTGCAGTGCGATGTCAACCACGCTGATCTTCACCTGCTCCAGCAGCGTCGCCGCCGCCGGGTTCTCGACAAGGAAGTCGTTGTTGGCCGTCACCTGGATGTCAGCGGTGATGAGGAGGTTGCACGGATCATCTGTGCAGACATCGGTGCCGAGCAGGGTGGGCGCACCCCCGTCTATCGACAGCCACATGGCCTGGTCACCAGGCCCGATGTGGTTCGTATAGAAGCTCGGGCTCCACGTGTACGCGATGAACGGGGTGCCGCTGCCAGCGCGGTCGACTGCGTCGGCGAAAGTGGCGTCGTAGCCGCCCACCTCAACCTGCTGGACCCTGCCGGTCCAACCCTTGTCTTCAATCAGGCCGGCAATGAACAGATTGCATCCCCAACCGTCGGGGCACCCATAAATCTGGAGCACCCCATCACCGGGCTCAATGTCGGCCGCCTCGTACAGCTCGAACAGATCCTCGTCTCCCACGAGCTGATCAAGAGTTCTGATGCCGTGCTCTTCCACCAGCGACTTGTTGGTCAACAAGCCCTCGATGCCGCCGCGCTCAGCCTCAAGGCCCACCTTCGACACGTGATCGCTCACCAAAGAGCCATCGGGCATCTCGCCCGCAATGAACGGATCGTGGTTCGGATACCAAGAATTGGCCCAGAAATCGAACTCGCGCTCAGCCATAGCCACGTACGCGTTCGAAGGCGCAAGCTCAATATCCGCAGGCTCGCTCACGCCATAGCCCAGCTCCTCCAGCAGGTGGTGATAGATAGCCGCCTGGAAATAGCCAGTGCTCCAGTTCGCCCGAGCCATCGTCACACTGACACCCTCACCAGGCGTCATATTCACCTCGACAGCCGCCGGAGCATCCTCCGCCGGAGCGTCATCAGCCGCCGGCGCGTCATCAGCCGCCGGAGCATCCTCCGCCGGCGCAGCCCCCGGCTCGTCATCGTCATCATTGCCACAAGCAGCAACAACCAGCCCGAAGACCAGAAAAATAGCTAGCAAAACTCTCCAAAGGTTTCGCTCTCTCATTGGTAACCCTCCAATTGAAGTCAAGATTGGCCCGCCTCAGCGCGCGCCAATCCGCCTAGGGGCCACACCCTAAACCAAACCAGGCTTGAACGCTAGAGACTCCAAGAAGAACGTTCCAGACTGATACGGGGTCCGTTCCTGCTCCTCGTTAGGGGAGCGCGACCAATTCCTGAACGGCCGACTGGGCCTTTTGTGGTAGAAGTCGTTCATGACGATCGCTTCCGAACAAGCTGCCGCCCGCACCTCCTCCCGGTCAGACGAGCAGCGGCTCATGGACGGGATCTACTGGTATGGCATTCCGACGCTGTTCCGCTGCGAGTACGACCCCGACCCCCAAAACGCCGACATCGCCCTTGTGGGCGTGCCCCATAGCACCGGTAACGGCACGACCCAGCGCGACCAACATCTTGGCCCCCGGGCCGTGCGGGACGTCTCAGCCATCGGCAGGCGGGTCCACGGCCAGTTCGGCATCGATCCGTGGGAGATGTGCCGCATCAACGATCTGGGCGATGTGCCGTTGTCGGAGGGCAACAACAACGAGCGCTCCATCGAGATGATCACCGATTTCTACCAGTCGATCGACGAAGCCGGGGCGCGGCCGGTGTCCATCGGCGGCGACCATTCCATCACCGGGGGCATCCTGCAGGCCATCGGTGGCCATGAGGCCAACCTCACCGGAGGCGAGCGGGCCTGCCTGCTGCACTTCGACGCCCACACCGACGCCTTTCACAACATCCCCCACTTCATGGGAGCCATCAAGTCGGCCGCCCACTGGGCCAGCTATCTGGTTACCGACGGCCACGTCGACGCCGAGCACAGCGTGCAGGTCGGCATTCGGGGCAACACTCGCAGCCTCGACTGGCTCGAGCCCAGCTACGCGCTCGGTTACGAGGTGATCAAGAAGTCCGACTACGACCAAATGGGCGCCGAGAGGGTGATCGAGACCATCCACGAATGCATCGGCGACCGGCCGGTGTACATCACATTCGATCTCGACTGCCTCGACCCGACGGTGGCACCGGGCGTGGCCAATATCGAGGCCGGCATCGACGGCTTCGGGATGGACCAGGCCATGGAGCTCATCCGTTCGATGCGGGGCCGCAACGTGATCGGCGGCGACGTGGTCTGCCTGATGCCGACGGTGGACTTACCCAACCAGATCACCAGCTACCGCTCGATGTCGGTGATGTTTGAGATCCTCAGCCTGATTGCCGACCGAAACTTCAACCGTCCTTAAGTTTCCGCATTCACTCCCGCAGGCGTGCCTACCAATCCCACGCTTCCGCACGCGGTGAGGGGCGGGGCCAAAGCCCCGCCCCTCATTCGTCCTTCAAGCCCTAAGGCCTGATTTCGAGCGCTTGAAACGTCAGCCTGCGGTTCGGGCTGCGGCGAGCCAGGCGTCGACGGTGTCGCGGTTGTCGGCGATCCACTCGGCGGCGTGGCGGTTGACATCAGCGGTGGTGTTCTCGCCGCCGGTGTCGTAGCGCGCGTTCTGCAGTGCGATGTCAACCACGCTGATCTTCACCTGCTCCAGCAGCGTCGCCGCCGCCGGGTTCTCGACAAGGAAGTCGTTGTTGGCCGTCACCTGGATGTCAGCGGTGATGAGGAGGTTGCACGGATCATCTGTGCAGACATCGGTGCCGAGCAGGGTGGGCGCACCCCCGTCTATCGACAGCCACATGGCCTGGTCACCAGGCCCGATGTGGTTCGTATAGAAGCTCGGGCTCCACGTGTACGCGATGAACGGGGTGCCGCTGCCAGCGCGGTCGACTGCGTCGGCGAAAGTGGCGTCGTAGCCGCCCACCTCAACCTGCTGGACCCTGCCGGTCCAACCCTTGTCTTCAATCAGGCCGGCAATGAACAGATTGCATCCCCAACCGTCGGGGCACCCATAAATCTGGAGCACCCCATCACCGGGCTCAATGTCGGCCGCCTCGTACAGCTCGAACAGATCCTCGTCTCCCACGAGCTGATCAAGAGTTCTGATGCCGTGCTCTTCCACCAGCGACTTGTTGGTCAACAAGCCCTCGATGCCGCCGCGCTCAGCCTCAAGGCCCACCTTCGACACGTGATCGCTCACCAAAGAGCCATCGGGCATCTCGCCCGCAATGAACGGATCGTGGTTCGGATACCAAGAATTGGCCCAGAAATCGAACTCGCGCTCAGCCATAGCCACGTACGCGTTCGAAGGCGCAAGCTCAATATCCGCAGGCTCGCTCACGCCATAGCCCAGCTCCTCCAGCAGGTGGTGATAGATAGCCGCCTGGAAATAGCCAGTGCTCCAGTTCGCCCGAGCCATCGTCACACTGACACCCTCACCAGGCGTCATATTCACCTCGACAGCCGCCGGAGCATCCTCCGCCGGAGCGTCATCAGCCGCCGGCGCGTCATCAGCCGCCGGAGCATCCTCCGCCGGCGCATCACCGGCTGGCCCGCGGGGCGAGACGCCGCCATCATTGCCACAAGCAGCAACAACCAAAGCAATTGCTGCAAACAGTGCAAACCAAACCTTCCAATGCTTCTTCATCAGCATTTTTCCCTCCATAGTTGTTTTCTCCCGCCAACGGAGAAATGCCTGAAGCTGGCAATCAGAACGCTAGTTGAATGGTCCCAAGGTCACAAGAGCCGCCCCGGTTTACCCGATGTCGGCCGTTGCTCCTTCCGGCTCATCGACAGAGACATACACCTGTGATCGACCGAATTTCGTCAGCACACCGGCTGTGCTCGCCATGAGAAGGAACCCCGCGACCAGGCAAATGAACGCTCCTGCGCCGCTAGCGAACTTGAGATCGGCCACCCTGAGCAGCGACGCAATCCACGCCGACGCCACAACCATCAGACTGACGCCGACGCCTGCAACCACTGCGTTCCAGCGCCGTCGCCTTTGCTCATTGCTGCCGAAGACCCCGGCAGCAGGTAGCACACAGGCGATGCCGACGATGCTGAAGGCGATAGCGAGATAGCCGTACTTGCTGCCACCATCTGCAAAGCCGTCAATGACGATCTTCTCGGTCCGTTGAGCCTCGCTGTACAGTGCGATGATCTCTTGAGCTATACGAGCTTCGACTGCTGGATCGTCAGTATTCTCTGCTTGCTGCTCCAGAGCCGAAACTTGTGCCTGAAGCTCTGGTGAGACAACGGACTCGACGCGCTGATCGAAGGACCATCCCGAGAACCCAGCTATGACAATTAGCGCCGCAACAAGGGCAACCACACTGATTTGGCGGTACGAAACACCGGCTCTCAGTGGGGTGCGGGCTGCATAGGGTGCCTCCCTAAGCCAGGCCAGTGCGCCCAGGGTCGCTACCACCCCACCCACAACGGCGACCCACGGACCGACTCCCATGTTATGTGTGACGTTGGCCGATGCTGCCGGCGCCCAGACATAGGCGATCGCCGCAGCCAGGGACCCAACGGCAAGCACCACGACACCATTTGACCCAAACAGGCGAATATCTCCACCTGGTCGTCTCAGATTGGTCACAACCGCAGCAAGGATCAACAAGGCGAAACCGAACACCATGATGCCGTAGAAGGATCCACCGGTTGCATCTAAACCACGGTAGCTACGGCCTGCTAAAGGATTAGAAAGCAGCGCGATCTCATCCCCAATATCGGCAATGGCCGAGATGGTCTCTTCGTCTGTCACCCCCTCAGCCCCCGCCGCGACGATCACGGCACTTATCTGGGCATCGAGCACGGCAATCTCTTGGGCATGTTCGGCGGGCGGGTCGACACTCGCTTCCTGAAGCTCGACCATCCCAGGGAACCTCTCGGGATCAACCTCGACGTACTCGTATCGTCCGGTGTCAACCAACCTGGCATAACCGGAAATCCTTCCCGAGTCACTCCCCCATGGTAAGAACACGGCAACAACAGCAACGAGGGCGCCGGCGGCGACGATTGCCAAGAAGCGGTGCTCGGCTGCCGACAGCGGAGCCGGGTGGCTTCTCGTCTTGGCCACGGCGCTGATCGACGATGCCTGAGGAAGCAGTGCTTCGGGGTCGCGACGATGGGCCCAGGCCCGGCGGATGCGTGTAAAGAGGTTCTGGCCATCACTCTCCTCAGTCTGAGAGATGCGGTCGAGCACCACTGCGACGATGAACAGAGCCAGACCGCTCGAAGCGGATAGAGCAACGTCTAGCGCCTGGACCCCCCTATAAACCTGGAAGCCCAATCCGCCCGCACCCATGATTGCGGCGATGCCCAGCATGGAGATAGACAACAGCAACGTCTGGTTGAGTCCGGTCATGATTGCGGGACGCGCCAGTGGAAGCTGGACATCTAGCAGTACGCGCCACTCGGGTGCCCCGTAGGCCCGACTGGCCTCTACGACATCCGCGGGCACCTGTCTGACTCCAAGGTTGGTGAGACGAATTAGCGGCGGGAGGGCAAACACCATGGTGACCATCGTGGCCGGTTCGGTGCCGATGCCGAAGAAGAAGACGATCGGCAGCATGTACACAAACGCATGGACAACTTGCATCGCGTCGAGCACAGGGCGCACGGCATTCCACACTCCATCGAACCGGCCACAAAGGACACCGAGGGGAATGCCGATAAGGGCGCAGAGTGCGACGGCGACAATGATCATGCCCAATGTCAACGCTGTGTCATCCCAGTATTCAATGCCGAGCAGCCCGCAGCCAGCTAGCGCCAACGCGACAAACCCGCCAACCTTCACGTTGCGGGTCAGCGTGCCGATCACAAAAAAGATGAGGCAAACTGCGATCCACGGCATATCGGTGATCTCCCACCAGGGATGGTGGTTGGGACCATCAACAAAGTTGCGGAACAGGAAGGTGAAGGGCCACTCGACGATATCGAGGAACCAGTCCAGGTTGAGATCGGTCCAATTGACCATCTGCTTGACCCATTCGCCGAACGGAATCGTCCACTGGTCGAGGACCTCGTTGTCGGCAATACCGGGGGACTCCGACTGGGCCAGCAGGCTCACAGGAATACCTCTCTCTCGAAACCATCGATCAGGTTCTCGACCCGGCCCATTTCTTCCATGATGTGACGGGGATCAAGATTCCCGACCAGCGCCCCTGATTCGTCGCACACTGCGATGGAAAGGCCGCGGCCAGCGGCGGCGTAAACCTCGTTGAGCCGGTCGTCGGGGCCGCAGCGCTCAAAGTCGGTGCGCAAAGCAGGTCCCAAATCGGTGGTGCCCATGCTGGCGGCCCGAGCCGCGTCTTCAACGGTCAGCAAGTGCGTGGGCGCGCCCGCGGCATCTAACACGAAAGCGCCAATGCGGTCGCCCATCGCACCGAGGGCCGCAGCGATGGTAGCGGTGGGGACAACGGGTGCCGGCTTTTGCATCACCTCGTGTACCTGGATGACTCGGCCCTGATCGACGTCTTGCACGAACTCAGCCACGTATCCGGTGGCTGGCTCGGTGAGAATCTCCTCGGGCGTGCCGATCTGCACGACGGTGCCGTCTTTCATGATGCAGACCCGGTCGCCGATGCGCAGCGCTTCATTGAGGTCGTGGGTGATGAACAGGATGGTTTTGTGAAGCTCGCTCTGTATTTCCAGCAGCTCGTCCTGCATCTGGCGGCGGATCAGCGGGTCGAGGGCACTGAAGGCCTCATCCATCAGCAGTATTTCGGGATCCGATGCCAGTGCTCGGGCCAGACCGACCCGCTGCTGCATCCCGCCTGAGAGCTCGGCCGGCATGTTCTGCGAATAGGCGTCGAGGCCAACCAACGCCAAAGCCCGCATGGCCGATTCGTTGCGGGCGGCCTTGTCCACGCCCTGCACCTTGAGGCCGTAGCTCACATTGTCGATGACGTTGCGGTGGGGGAACAGTGCGAAGTGCTGGAACACCATCCCCATCTGGCTCCTGCGGAAAGCCTGAAGTTCTGAACCTTCGAGAGACTGCACGTCGATGCCCTCGACTGTGACGGTGCCAGCAGTGATGTCGTGGAGCTTGTTGACGGTGCGAATAGCGGTGGACTTGCCCGATCCAGACAAGCCCATTACGACGAAAATCTCTCCCCTGGGCACCGAGAAAGACACATCGTGCAGGCCCACCACGTGACCGGTCTCGGCCTGAACTTCGTCTTTGCCCATCCCTGAGCTGGCCAGTTCAAAAGCTCGGCCGCCGGGCTGAGGACCGAAAATCTTGTAAACGCCGTCCAGGACGATGATGTCATCGCCCACCTGTGCCATCAGGACTCCTCCCGCCAGATGATGCTATGTAACCGTAGTACGTCTAGTTGGGCAGTGCCTTGGAAGGGGGAACCTCAGTCAACGTTACGGTGTCCAAAGGACTGACATCGGTGCTGCCCAGATTCTGTCGCTGATGAGTACGGGCTGGATGTCGCCACAGCAGAGCACAACGCCCGAGGTGAACTCGCAGTGTGCATGACTGTCGGAATCCATGGCATCGCGCAGCGCGATGATCCGGTCGGCGTCTTCTCTCTTCACCCGGTTCCTCGCCTTCACCTCGACAACCGCGATGGCTGACCGGCTAGTGGACTTCAACACGAAATCGATCTCCCCGAGCGGGTATTCCCTTATGGCGCTACTAGCGCGGCTGGACCGCCGCAGGTCGTAGCACTCGATCTCGTACCGCTTCTCGGCCACTGCCTGCTGAGCGCACAGCTGGGCGTGAACGAATGTTTCAACGAGCCCCCCGAGCAGTTGCGGCGAAGCCAGCATCTGCTGTCTGCTTACCCCAATGAGCGGGGCCATGAGGCCAGGATCGCTGAGCAACCGCTTCGGATGGCGAAACCCCTGCGAGTCTGCGGTCGGCCTCCAGATGGGCAATTCATCGAGCAGGAACGAGTTGTCGTACATGTCGCGATACTTGGACGCAGTCTTGTAGTTGAGGCCTGCGGCCTTCGCGATGCTCAGCAGATCGACTATGCGGCCGCTGTACCCGGCATAGGCAGCTATGAACCGAGCCAATCCGCTACGCGTGCCCGCCGAATCCCTCCTCGTCTGATACCGGACGATGTCGGTTTCGATGATGTCTCGGGTGATGCGACGCAGGGCAAGACCAGCCTCATGCTCGTCTAGGCCCGCATGGCTGGGGTAGCCAGAGCGGAGGGCGATATCCATGTAGGCCCTGTGTTCCATGGACTCGGGGTTGCCCCATTCCCCTGAGCAGTTGAAGAGGGTGTCTGCAAGCGGTTTGGGGGTAACCCCCAGCCGTTCGGCATGCGACATGGGCCGCAACCGGAAGATGTCGCAGCGCCCGGTCAAGGGGAACTGCTTGAAACCGCTCGCCGCTGAGTATCCGGCTGAGCCCGCGATGATGAATCCCGATGCCTTCTCCTTGTCCACCAAGTTCTTGATCGTCCAGAGGGTCTGCGGGCGCATCTGCCACTCGTCAACCAGCACTGGCTTCGCCGACTGGCGGAGCCAACCCAGGGGATCCAACTCCAAGGAGTCCGCGTCCATCTCGTTGGATAGATCAAGGTCGGACGCGGCGAACCTCTGAGCCAGAGTTGTCTTGCCCACATACCGCGCTCCCTGCAACAACACGGCCGGCGAGGTGGCCAGCGCTCTGGCCAACCGTTTTTCCATCAGCCGCGGCATGTAGGACACACATTTATCGTACCAGCTAATGAGCAGCTTATATATCAGCAAATGAAAGTTTTGCGTGCCACGTAGTGCGGCACATTCGTACCAGCGAATGCGAATGCTAGAGAACCATGTCGCTTGGGTATCAACCTGTTAGCGGCGGCGGCGCAGGCGGCGGGCGTGGGCTTCGAGTTGCTTGCGCTGCTTGCGGGTCAGGCTTTCCAGACCTTGGCTGGCTACCTGGTCAAGCAGAGCATCCATCTCGGGGGTGACCGACTCGTCACGGGTCGGAACCGCCCGCAAATGGTCTCGACTCCGGGACCGTCGACGAGACCTTGAATGCCGAGGTTCGATTACAGTCTGGCTTAAGCCCGATGCAAGCGACAGCTTCGGAATCCAAGCCAGATTGGTGGCGTAGCCGAACGCCCGGATGCCGAGCAGGGCCACAGCCACCGTGCAGGCCAGCACGATCAGCGCGAACCAGTTGCGGTTACCGAGGGCTTGGATGGCGTCGAGTCCGACGATGACCACGGCGATGACCCACCCGGGAATGCCGGGCCAGAACCGGGCGTGGGCATACTGGGCGGCAAAGGCCACCAGTACCCCTACTTCCACCATGCGAAGGCCAGCCACATAGCCGGTGAAGCCGGCCGCCGCCTCCACCGCAGTCACAATCACCGCTGGAATAAGCGTGAGGGCAACGAGGAAGAACGCGAATCGCCAGCGTCCAAGGAGGGATTCGATCTGGGAGCCCAGCATGTAAAAGATGGCGAACAGGATGATCGTCCAGAAGTGGGGTTCGTTGGGGATCGGCCAGGTGACCAGCCGCCAAATGTCCCCTTCCACCACGCTTCCGAGCTGGTAGTTCTCCGAAACCAACACCAACTCGCGAAAAATGGGACCAAAGCGGCCTTCAATCCCCCAGATGATCATCGAGACCACGCCAAGGCCGACTACAAACGCGGTTGTGGACACCGGAAAACCCCCGATGCGGAACCAGGGGTCGTCGCTGTAGCCGAAGCGCCGTGAGGGATACATGGCTATTGGTGGCGCATGGCGTGGGCCATCTCGGTGTCGAAATCGAATGGGGGAAGCGGACCCGTCTCGATGACCAATGAGGCCAGAGCCTCAGGGGCTTCGAACGGCGGTTCATAGTCGTCGCACACCGGGAAGGGGCGGCCATAGCCCACGGTAAGGAAGGCTCCGTCAGGCGCCCAGTTGGTGGGCAGGGGCACCGGCTCGGCACCATGGCCGATCTCGGCCTCGTCGGCAGTGAGCGTGACGGTGAACAGCCCGTCGTCGGTCGGGTCCAACACCGCACCCACAAAGCGCGCTCCGGTCGGGACGGCAGCGGTGGCCCGGTGCTCCCGCCCGTGTACCACCGCCACCCAGCGGAGCTCGCCGTCAGCCAAGAAGAGTGCCCAACCTGCAATCCAATCCCCTTGCTCGCAGATAACTCCGGCGGCGCCTTCGGGGAGACCATCGGGAAAGGCGGCCAGCGCCCGGTAGCCGCCGAACTGCAACGGCCCCGCGGCCTCGTGCAACTTGTCGCCGGGGACCAGTTCGTAGCGGGACCGCAGCGACATCCAAGGGGCGTACATGTGGGCAATGCGGTTCATGGCGGTGTCGTCGAGAGGCAGCACCCCATTGCGATCGGCCTCGGCGTTCCACAACTCCACAAGTTCGGCCAGCTTTTCGGGGTGCTGTTCGGCCAGATTGTGAGACTCGGTGGGATCGGCCGAGGTGTCGAACAACTCCCACTCGTCGTCGGCGAAATCGTGGCTGCCGATGATGGCGTCTCGCTCGGCGGCGGTGAGCTGGTTGACGTGGTTGGTGACCGCCTTCCAACCGTCGTGATACATGGCACGGCTGCCCCAGCACTCGTAGTACTGGCTGGTTCGGGCGGCGTCGGGATCATCATCGCCGATTATCGGCCGCATGCTGACGCCGTCGAACGACATCTGCTCCACCCCGCCGAATTCGGCCGGGGGCTGCACCCCGGCCAGGTCCAAAATGGTGGGCATCACGTCGGTCACGTGGCTGTACTGATGGCGGAGCTCGCCCCGAGCGGCGAGACCAGCCGGCCACGACAGGATCAAGGGATCGCGCACTCCCCCTTCAAAGGTGTATCGCTTCCACCGCCGGAATGGCGTATTACCGGCCAGGGCCCACCCCCAGGGATAGTGCCCGGAGGAGCGGAACCCGCCGAGGTCGTCGTAGTGGGCCAGCTCCAGTTCCAAATCGTCTTCTTCGTCGCTGATGTAGTGGCGGATCTGGTTCCAACTGCCGTTGGGCCCCCCTTCGGCTGAAGAGCCGTTGTCGGAGATCAACGCCACCACGGTGTTGTCGGTCTCACCGGACGACTCCAGGTAGTCGAGCACTCGACCGATGTGGTGGTCGGCATGGCTCAAGAATCCGGCGTACACCTCCATCATGCGGGCATACAACCGTTGGCGGTCGGGGTCTATCTCATCCCAGGGCTCGACCCATTCGGGTCGTTCCGACAAGGCGACGTCGCTGGCGACAATTCCCATTTCCTTCTGGCGGGCCAGCACCTCTTCTCGCCACACGTCCCAGCCCCGGTCGAACTGCCCGGCGTAGCGGTCGATCCACTCCGGGGGCGCCTGATGGGGGGCATGCGGGGTGCCGGTGGCGTACCACATCATGAATGGCCGATTTGGGTCGGCCAGCCGCAGGCTCCGAAGGTAGTCGATGGCCTGGTCGGCCAGATCGGCGTCGAGGTGGTAACCCTCTTCGGGGGTGGCGGGCGGCTCGATATAGGTCTGGTCGCGGATGAGCTGGGGCGTCCACTGGTTGGTCTCCCCGTTGAGGAACCCGTAGTAGTGGTCGAACCCGACCCCCGTGGGCCAGGTGTGGTACGGCCCGGCGGCTCGTTGGTCGCGGGGAGTGAGGTGCCACTTCCCCACCGCGTAGGTGGCCCAGCCCTCTGCGCCCAGGTATTGAGCCAGGGTGCCGGCCGAGTCGGGGATCTGGCCGTTGTAGCCGGGGAAGTTGACGGGCATGTCGGTGAGCATCCCCACCCCCACCCGGTGGTGATTCCGACCGGTGAGCAGGCACGCTCGGGTGGGCGAACACACCGCGGTGGTGTGGAAGTTGGTGAACCGCAACCCCCGACCGGCCAGGCGATCCAGGTTGGGGGTGTCGATGTCGGAGCCGTAGCACCCCAATTGGGCAAAGCCGAGATCGTCCAGCACGATCACCAGCACATTGGGGGCATCGAGATCGTAGGGCCGCGGTACCGGCGGCGATGTCGACTCGGCCAGGGTGAGCCCGATGCGGTGTTCGGTCATCAAACGGTGAGGATAGCCAGTACGCCACTTGGTGCCGCAACAAGGCGCGATATAGTGAATACAAGTAGTCCTAAATGAGAGAAGGGGCCCAATGCCGACGTCGATTCGGTTGGAATCCAAGACAGAGGAGCGGCTCAGCCAGCTTGCCTTGCTGACGGGGCGGACAAAGGCCTTCTATTTGCGCGAGATCATCGAGCGCGGACTCGAAGATGTCGAGGACTACTACTTGGCCGCGGACGTCCTCGAACGCATCCGCAAGAACCAAGAACAGACTCATGCTGCGGCTGATGTGAGGAAAGAGCTTGGCTTGGACGATTGACTACACCGACACAGCCAAAACTCAACTGAGGAAGCTCGACAAGAACTCGGCGCGCCGCATCATGGATTACATGGATGAGCGAATTGCTGGTGCGGACCCACGCCGGGTCGGTCAGGCTCTGACCGGGCCGCTGGGAAAACTGTGGCGCTATCGGGTAGGTGATTTCCGTGTTGTCTGCGACATCCAAGACGATGCAGTACGCGTGCTCGTGGTGCGAGTGGGAAAGCGCGACAGGGTATACCGATGAGCGGACGCCGATGATGCCGCTGTATTCCTCCAAGGCGGACGCCGCTAACTGGTGAGGTCGAAGCCCTCGTAGCTGGCGGCGGCTACTTGATCGCACTTCTCGGCGTAATCGGGGAAGCCGGGCAGGGGCATGAACACTCGGGTCTTGCCGGGGATGTTGGCCCCCAGGTACCAGGAATTGCAGGTGGGGTACAGCGTGTAGCTGGCCACCAGGTTCACGTGGTCCACCCAGGCTTCGGTGGCCTGCTCGGTGGCTTCGATGTGGCGGTGTCCGTTGGCCCGCATGTAGCTGATGCAGTTGCCGATCCAGTCCACGTGCTGCTCGATGCACACGATCATGTTGGCCAGCACTGAAGGGCTGCCCGGGCCGGTGATGGTGAACATGTTGGGGAAGCCGGGCACGCCCAGGCCCAGATAGGTGCGGGGCCCGGCGTACCACTGCTCGGCCAAGGGGAGCCCGCCGCGGCCACAGATGTCGATGCGGAGCAGCGAGCCGGTCATGGCGTCGTAACCGGTGGCAAACACGATCACATCCAGGTCGTAGTCGGCGCCGTCGGCAGTGCGCAGGCCGCCGGGAGTGATTTCGGAGATGGTGTTCTCGCTTATGTCCACCAGCGTGACGTTGTCGCGGTTGAACGTCACGAAGTAGTCGGTGTCGAGCACCAGCCGCTTGCAGCCGATGTAGGTGGTGGGGATGAGTCGTTCCGCTATCTCGGGATCCTTCACCGTCTCGCGGATCTTGGCCTTGACGAAGTCGGCGGCCACGTGGTTGGCCTCGGGGGTGCGGGCGATATCGGAGTAAGCGCCGAGGAAGGCGAAGCCGCCTGTCTCCCAGCGGGTATCGAACTCCTTGAACGCCTCGTCAACCTCGACGTCGAGTACCGAGCCCTCATTCCAGTCGAACCGGGCGCCGAGCGCACCCTGCTGGGACTTGTTCTTCTCCCGAAGCCTGCGGTAGTCGGCCTTGACCTCGGCTTGCTCGACAGGATCGAGAGGGTGGTTGCGGGCCGGTATGGCGTATTGCGGCGTGCGCTGGAACACGGTGAGGTGCTCGGCGGTCTCAGCGATTACCGGAATGGCCTGAATCCCCGAGGAACCGGTACCGATTATGCCGACCCGCTTGCCGGTGAAGTCGATGCCCTCTTTGGGGTAGCGGCCGGTGTGGCATATCTTGCCGTCGAAGGTGTCGGTGCCCTCAATATCGGGAACGTTGGAGGACGACAGACAGCCCACCGCGGTAATGAGGTACTCGGCGGTCACCAAATCGCGGTCGGGGCCAGCGAGGGCGTGGTTGTGGTCGATGTGGTCCACTGCGGGAGCGCTGCTGATGAGCCAGCGGCCGCTGTCGTCGTCGAAGGCCGCCTTGGTGACCTTGGTGTTGAACTGGATGTCCCGATACAAGTCGTAGCGCTCGGCCACGTGCTGGGCGTAGCGGAGAATCTCTGGCTGTCCTGGGTAGCGCTCGGTCCACTCCCACTCCTGCTCCAGTTCGGGGTCAAAGCTGTAGCAGTACTCCAGGCTCTCCACATCGCAGCGGGCGCCGGGATAGCGGTTCCAGTACCAGGTGCCGCCCACATCGTCGCCGGTCTCATAAGCCTTGGCAGTGAGCCCCATTTGCCGCAGCTTGTAGAGCATGTAGATGCCGGCGAACCCGGCACCGATGACTACGGCGTCGTAGTGGACTGGATTTTGGTCGTTGGAGCTCATGATGGTGTTGGTGGGGACTGAGGACCGGAATCAGGCCGCGGGACGCAGTTTGTAGCGAACCGGCAGCTTCTTGGCGCCGACGATGAGGTTGGACTCGGTGCGAACGATCGGCCCAGCCGGCTCGATTTCGATCACCCGCTCCGCCATCTGCTTGATGAGGGCCTGGGTGCTGGCCCGGGCCAGGTGCGCCCCCAAGCAGTAGTGCTCGGCCCAGCCGAACCCCAGATGGCGGTTGGGATGGCGGCCGATGTCGAAGTCGTTGGGGCGGTCGAACACCGTCTCATCCCGATTGCCCGAGGCGTAGAACATCACCACGAATTCGCCCTCTTTCACCGGCTGACCAGCCACGGTGGCATCAGCCATGGCGGTGCGCTTCATGTAGTTGACCGGGGTGGACCACCGAACCACTTCTTCCACCGCATCTTTGATTAGTTCCGGGTTTTCCCTCAGCCGCTGAAGCTGGTCGGGATTGGCCAAGAACGCCTCTAGCGCGCCCGACAGTCCATTGCGAGTGGTGTCGTGCCCGGCAGTGAACACGATGAGGTAGTAGCCAAAGGTCTCGATCTCGGGCAGGGCCTCGCCGGTGGGCAGATGGGCATTGGCCAACATGGTGGCCAAATCCTCTTGGGGATTGGCCTGGCGGTCTTTGATGATGCGGTCGAACATGGCGTAGAACTCCAAGCCCACTTCCAGGCTGGCCTCGTAGCGGCTGTCGGCCTTCCGCTGGTAGTCGGGATCGTCGCCCGACAGCAGCTGCTGGGTCAGAACCAACAGGCGCTCCTCATCGGTTTGGTCGATGCCCAGGATGGTGGACAACACCCGCAGCGGGTGGCGCTGGGCGATGACATCCACGAAATCGCACTCCCCCTCGTCGCCCAGGCTGTCGAGCAGGGCTTTAGCGCTGTCGTGGACGATCTGGTCGAGCTCGCTGATACCCCGGGGGGTGAAGAACCCGCTGGCCACCTTGCGGTAGAGCCGATGCTCAGGAGGATCCATGCTAATGATGGTCCGCATTTGGCTGATGATGCTGCCGTGCTTCTCCAAGTCGGCGACCTGTTGGTCGTTGCGTACCGCGATGCTGTCAGCCTCGTTGCTGAACAACTCGGGCTGCATAGAGACTTCGATGATGTCGGCATGGCGGGTTACGGCCCAGAAGTTCTGAAAGCCGTCGGGCTCGCACCAATGCACCGGAGAGTTCTGGCGCATCCAGGCCATCAATTCGTGGGGATGCCCGTTGGCGCCGTAGCGCTTGGGGGAGATGAGATCTAGGGGGTCGACGTCCACGTATGAAACGTTAGTGCAACCCCTTACTGACTCAATATTCCGCTGCTTTGGATGATCTCTTCGGTGGCATCGAAGCCTCCGCCAAGGGCATCGAAGTTGACCGAGCCGATCGACAGGGCTGAGAGCGGGGGCAGCACCGGGTTGGGCTCGACATCGCCAGCGAGGGGGTATTCAAATGTGTTCCTCGTGAAGAAGCGCTGCACGGAGGGCGAAAGCAGGTAGGAGATAAGGCTTTGGGCTGCTTCTCGGTCCGACACGTTGGTGGTCATGGTGGCGGCGGTGATGATGAGCAGCGAGCCGATGTCCTCATCGGAGAGGTCGTAGTTGGCAGCTAGATGCTCCTGACCGGCGGCTTCGGCATCAGCGGCCAGTCGGTAGTTGTAGTAGTGGTTCACCAGGCCCACGTCGATCTCGCCCCGGGCGGCGGCCTCCACAATGGCGACGTTGTTGGGGTAGTAGCGAGCGTCGTTGTCCACCATGTCGCTCAACCACTGGGTAGCCACGTCGTCGCCGTAGCTGAAACGGAAAACGGTGAACCAGTCCTCAAACGACCCGTTGGTAGCCGGGATGGCCACCCGTCCCCTCCACTTTGGATCGGTGAGCTCGAACACCGAGGTTGGTAGCTCGGTGGGGGGCACGATTTCGACGTTGTGTACCAGCACCCGCTTGCGTCCGGAGAAGCCGATCCAGGTGCCGTTGTCTCCTCGATGATCATCGTCAACCAGGTCGAGCACACTGCTGTCCATTGCGGTGAGATGGCCATTCGCCTCCAGGAAGCCCACCGGCCCGGGAGAGCGGGAGATGAAGACGTCGGCTTCGGTGCGGTCGCCCTCGGTGTCGATCAAGAGGGCCAAGTCGGTGGACGAACCCCAGCGAACCCGCACTGTCGTCCCGGTTTCGCAGGCGAATGCGTCATAGACGGGCTTCATCAGGTTCTCGCTTCGGCCCGAGTAGACGGTGACCGAGGTGCCGGTGTCGTCGGCGCACTTGCCGTCGTAGACGGTGGTGGCAACGCCTTCGAGTTTCGTGCCGCTATCGCCGGCGCAGGCCACAGCCAAAAGGGCCAACGCGATCAGCACGCCAGCCAGCCCAGTACGGGAAATCTTGTTCATGGGTACAGAACCCTAGGGTGGCTGCGTCTGTTCGTCAAGTTCCCCTAACAAAAATTGTATAGGCAACAAAATAGCTTCTAGGCAGCCGGTTTGACCGCCTTCCAGCTCAGCGGCATCTCGACGTATCCGTCGATGAGGCTGGAGTGCAGGCGGGGCAGGGTCTGGGGATCGTCCACTCCCAGCTCCAAGCCCTCGAAGCGGCCGATTATGGCCTCAAACATCATTTTTGCTTCAAGGCGGGCCAGTGACGCCCCCAGGCAGAAATGGGGTCCGCCAGCGCCGAAGGCCACGTGCTGGCTGGCGTCGCGGGTCACGTCGAGTGTGTCGGAATTCTCAAATTCCCGCTTGTCTCGATTGGCCGAGGGATACCAAATCACAACCGGGTCTCCGGCCTTGATCTCCTGGTCCCCCACCATGGTGTCATAGCGGGGCCGGCGCACAAACTGCATCACCGGGGTGGTGTAGCGCAACAGCTCCTCCACGGCATTGGGGATGAGCGACGGGTCGTCGCGGAGCATCTGAAGCTGATCGGGATGGCGGAGCAGCTCCAAGGTGCCAGTGGTGATGAGATTGCGGGTGGTCTCGGAGCCCGCGTTCTGGAGGAGCATGAAGAACACGTCGATTTGCAACTGGGTAAGCGATTCCCCGTCGATATCGGCCTCCAAGAGCACACCTATGAGGTCGTCATGGGGCTCCTTCTTGCGGATCTCGCACATCTGATCGGCATAAGCGAACATCTGCGCTCCAGCCTCTATCTGCTCCTCCATGCTGTATTTCTCGTCAAACCCGAAGGTGATCTCGGTCCAGTGGAAGATCTGGTGGCGGTCTTCTTCGGGTACGCCTACCAAGTCGGCGATCACCTGCAAGGGCAGCTCCACTGCGATCTCGTTCACCATCTCACAGCTGGTCTTGCCTGATACCTGATCGATCAGCCGGTCGACTTGGGCCTGGATATTCTCCTCCAAGTCGCGCACCCGGCGAGGCGTGAACCCCCGGTTGACCAGCTTGCGCATCTTGGTGTGATCGGGTGGGTCGAGGCTGATGAGCATCTCCTGGTTGGACCCGTCGTCAACCGCGGGCCCCCGATCACCGGGCAAGAAGGGATTGGGCTGGTTGCTGAAGCATTCCGAGTCGCGGGATACCCGCTGCACATCGGCGTGGCGAGTGACGTTCCAGAACCCTTGCCAGCGTGGGTGCTCGCACCAGAACACCGGATCGTTGTCGCGCTTGTGGCGGAAATAGTCGTGAGGAAATCCGTTCTCGAAGGTGGTTGGACTCCAGAGTTCTAGTGGTTCCATCTCTGCCTCCTGTGGTGTCTAAGCCGAGGGCTTTCGCCCGACTACTGCGATTGAGACAGTGCTCATCATGACAAATCCCGGCGCTCGAACCTGAGCCAAGGCCGTTTCGCCGTCTTCGGCGCTCACCAGGCCGGCCTCCACCAGCCGGGGCATGGCCCGCTCCAGGGCCATGAACCACCATTCCCCTCCCGGCTCGCCGGGGCGCATGGCCCACACATCGCCGACGATGTCGATGTCTGCTGCTCCCAGGTCGCGGAAGCGACCGGTCAGCCGCACGCCATAGTCGGCGTCGCGCCACTCGGTGGTAACCCCCGAGGACACATAGCGGTGGATAGTCGCGTAGGGCTCGGGCAGCGTCTGCTCGGCAAAGGAGGCGAAGGCGCCGTCCTCTGCCATCAGCCAACCGCCGGGAACAAGGGCGCCCCAGAGTTTCTCGATCACCTGGTCGCGCTCAGGCAGATGCTGGAGAACGGCCCGGGCGTGCACGAGGTCGAAGGCCGATTCGGGAACCGGGTCGCTAGTCACGTCGTGCTGTTCCACCACCACGTTGGGCAGCACTGGGCGGTGGAATTGGAGGTCGACATCGGTTGACCACACCGTGCCGTCGGGTCCGACTCGCTTGCCCAGCCAGGCCGATACCGAGCCAGCGCCGGCGCCCACCTCCCAACACCTCCACCCGGGACTCAGCCCTGTGCTGTCCAAGATTCGCCGAGTGCGGGGGTCGCGGGCTTCAGACAGCATCTCGAGGCGGTTGCGCTCGATCTCCACCTCTTCGTCGCGAACCCCGTATCGATCATCGGCCATTGGCGCTTCCCCTCTATGTCCGGTGGCGCAATACCGTATCGTCGCATTGTGGTCGAGCACTCGCAGGACTCCCCGAGGCAAGCGGCATTCCGGGCGGAGGTGCGGGCCTGGCTGGAAGCCCGTGCTCCACTGCGGGAAGACGGCGATGGCTGGTCGACTCGTACCACCCATCCCGACGCCGAAGCGGAGAGGACCCACATGGACCGCTGCCGGGCGTGGCAGCGAGAGCTGTACGAGAGCGGCTGGGCGGCCATCGACTGGCCCGTCGACCACGGCGGCCAAGGCGGCGAGCGGTGGCAGCGGCAGATCTTCCAGCAAGAGGCCGCCCAGTTCGACGTCACCAGCGGCTTTCTCGCCGCGGGCATTGCCCTGGCCGGGCCGGCCATCGGCCACTTCGGCACCGATGAGCAGAAAGCCCGCCATCTGAAGCCCATGCTGCGGGGCGATGAGGTGTGGTGCCAGCTATTCAGCGAGCCCGGTGCCGGGTCGGATCTGGCCAACTTGGCGACCAGGGCCGAACGGGACGGAGACGAGTTTGTGGTGAACGGACAGAAGGTGTGGAATTCCTCAGCCCACCTGTCGGACTGGGGAATCCTGCTGGCCCGAACCGATCCCGACGCCCCCAAGCACAAGGGGATCACGTTCTTCCTGCTGGACATGGCCACCCCCGGCGTGGATCCCCGTCCCATCCGCACCATCAACGGTTCGGCCCACTTCAACGAGGTGTTTTTGAGCGAGGTGCGGATCCCAGCCGACAACGTGGTCGGCGAGGTGAACAGCGGATGGGCGGTGGCCCGGTTAGTGCTGGCCAACGAGTCCACCATGATCGGTGGCGGAATGGACCGGGCCGACAGCACAGCCAACCTGATCGCCCTGGCCCGGCGGTGGGGCACGGCCCAAGACCCAATGGTCCGCCAAGAGCTGGCCCAGGCCTACACCAAGGAGAAGCTGTTGGACTGGATGGGGCGGCGGCTGCAAGAGGACGTGCGCCAGGGCCGTCAACCCACCTTCGACGGCTCGGTGCTGAAGGTGTACTGGTCGGAGAGCCGCCGGGACCGGGGCAACCTCGGTGTGGGGATGCTCGGGGGATACGGGGTGGCTGGTGATCATGCCGATACGGGAGTGTGGGCCAACGAGGCGCTGAACCGGTTTTGGGGATCGATCGGCGGCGGCACCGACGAGGTACACCGCAACAACATGGCCGAGCGGGTGCTCGGTTTGCCCCCCGAGCCCCGGGTGGACAAGCACGTCCCGTGGCGGGAACAGGTGGGCGGAACCCAACATGGCTGACCAAGCCACTTTCGCCGACCAGGCCATGGTCTACATGGACCAGCTCTATTCGGCGGCCCGGCGGATGACTCGCAATGCGGCCGACGCCGAAGACTTGGTGCAGGAGACCTACTTGCGGGCCTACCGGGGATTCGGCAACTTCCAGCAGGGTACCAACCTGCGGGCTTGGCTGTTCCGAATCCTCACCAATGCATTCATCAACTCCTACCGGAGCAAGCAGCGCAAACCGCAATCGGTGGACCTGGCCGGAGTCGAGGACCTTTACCTGCACCAGCGTCTAGGGGGCGACACCAAGGCGGCGCTAGGGGCCAGCGCCGAGGACGTGCTGATGGAGACGATCACCGAATCGGAGATCATCGACGCCCTGGAGTCGTTGCCCGAGGAGTACCGGGTCGCCGTGCTGTTGGCCGATGTAGAGGGCTTCGCCTACAAGGAGATCGCCGAAATCTTGGACGTGCCCATGGGCACGGTCATGAGCAGGCTGCATCGGGGAAGAAAAACGCTGCAAAAGCGGTTGTTAGAGTTCGGAAGAACAAGGGGCTGGGTGGATCCACCCGACCCCGACCGGGCGCCGGCTCCGGCTGGCATCTGATTATCGGAGGCACTGCGATGACGAGGGATGAGCCTTGCTTGGGGGTTCCCAATCAATGCGACCTCTCGCGCCAGCTCATCGCCCAGGCCCTGGACGGCCAGCCCAGCGTGGAGGACGTCAGCCGAGTACGCATCGAACTGGCCAACTGCCTTCCCTGCGTTCAGATCCTCGATGTGGAGGTGCAGTTCAAGCTGGCCATGAGCCAGGCCTGCCGGGAATCGGCCCCCGCCTCCTTGCAAATCCGCATCACCGAGAGCCTCCAACGGGTGGTGCTCGACGACCTGGACATCCAGGATTTTTGAGCAGTCACGGCCGGGCTGCCCGGCATGGAGTCTCCCCAAGCAGACCACTAGGGTGAGCGCATGGATTTGATCGCCGCCGTCGTGTGGCACTGGTGGATCGCCCTTCTGCTAGTAATCGGGACAGTCCCCTTGGTGATCGCCACCATTGTCGGCTACTTCACCAAGGTGGTCGCCCCCCGCTACAACAGTCGGCACCAGCGGGAAACCAGATCTCAGAGTGCCGACGACACCGACTAGAAGCGGCGGAAATCGCCGGTGGTTGTTACAGCCGATCCGGTCGACTGGCGTCTGGCTGAACGGGTAGCCAAAAGGGTCGGCGGCCACGAACCGTTTCTCGACTCCTACCACTACCGCGGCCTCTCCCCCGAGCTGACCGAGCTGACCGCCCAGGCCGAGGAACTGGTGGCCGCGGAAACGGGCTTGAAATCGATGTCCGGGGCGGCCCGGGCCCAGGTCACCACCAGGGCCGGTTGGGTGGCCGCCAATGTGGCCTCCTTCCAGCGGCTGCTGCGCCCGGTGACCGACAAGATGGCCGAACGGGTGTCGCAATCGTGGTTCGCCCCCGTGGCCCAGCGGGTAAGCGGCACCGAGATGGGGGCGGTGCTGGGGTGGATGTCCACCCGGGTACTGGGCCAGTACGACCTGCTCATCATCGAGGACGACCGGCCCGAAGACCAGGACATGGTGTACTACGTGGGGCCCAACGTGATGGCCCTCGAGCACAAGCACGGCTTCGACCCCCACCAGTTCCGGCTGTGGCTGGCACTGCACGAGACCACCCACCGGGCCCAGTTCACCGGCATCGAGTGGCTCCGCCCCTATTTCCTGGGCCTGGTGCAAGAGGCTCTCGACGCGGCCGAGCCCGACTTGGAGCACTTCAAGCAGGTGGCCAAGCAGGTGCTGGACGCCCGTCGGCGGGGCGAGGACCCGCTGGCCGACGGAGGCCTGCCGGCACTTCTGGCTACCCCCGAGCAGAAGGCGGTTCTGGATCGAATCGGCGGCATGATGAGCCTGCTCGAGGGCCATGGCGACATCACCATGGACCGGGCCGGCGCCAACCGCATTCCTGATGCCAGCCGGTTCGCCCGCGTGCTGCGCCACCGCCGCAACTCCGCCAAGGGGGTGTCCAAGATGGTGCAGCGCATCGTCGGCATCGAGGCCAAGCTGAACCAGTACGCCGCCGGCGAGGCGTTCATCGAGACGGTGGAGGCCCGGGGCGGGCCCGAGCTCTTGAACCGGGTGTGGGAGTCGTCCGACCGGCTGCCCACCATGACCGAGATCCGCAACCCCCAACAATGGATCGATCGGGTCAACGGCACCCCCGCCGAAGCGGCCGTTTGAGCGAGGAGATCTTTTCCGAACCGGCCCCTGAGCATGCGGCGGTCGAAATCCCCGAACTGCTGTCGCGCTGCACTTTCCCTCCCGCGGGCACCGTGGTGGATTGCGCGGTGTCGGGCGGGCCGGACTCACTGGCATTGCTGGTGCTGGCCTCAGAAGCGGGCTGTGGGGTGACCGCCTGGCATGTGGACCACGGGCTGCGACCGGGCTCGGCCACCGAAGCCGAGGTGGTGGCCCAGGCCGCAAACCGCTGGGGGGCGGCCTTCGAGGCCCGCACCGCCCACTGCGACCCCGGACCCAATCTGGAGGCCCGGGCCCGGGCCGCCCGCTACGGCGTGCTGCCTGCCGGCGTGCTCACCGGCCACACCGCCGACGACCAGGCCGAGACGGTGCTGTTGAACCTCATGCGGGGAGCAGGATTGGACGGCTTGGCCGGCATCGACCCGGCCCGCCGCCCGCTGCTGGGGCTGCGCCGACGCGAGACTCAGGCGCTGTGTGAGGCCCAAGGGCTGGAGCCGGTGCAAGACCCCTCCAACCTCGACCCTGCCCATCGCCGCAACCGCATCCGCCATGAGCTGCTGCCCTTGCTTTGCGACATCGCCGAACGCGATGTGGTGCCCATCATCGCCCGGGGCGCCAGCTTGACGGGCGGGGTGCGCGACTTGCTCGACGAGTTGGCCTCCCCCATCGACCCTACCGACGCCAAGGCGCTGGCCGAGGCCCCCGAGCCTCTGGCCCAGATGGCATTGCGCCGGTGGATCCAGCGCGAGACCGACTGCGACCACCCGCCTGACGCCGCCGCCGTCAAGCGAGTCATGGCCGTGGTTCGAAATGAAGCTCGATCCACCGAAATTGGCGGAGGCTGGCGGGTCACCCGATCTTCCCAACGGCTCGGCCTGAACAAGTAGACGACACTATGTTGACCCCGTGTCCACCGCGCCAGACAGCGGCAACGGCGATCCCGGCCCAATCCTCATCTCCAACGATGAGCTGACCGCCTGCATCGCCGACCTCGGCACCCGCATCACCGCTGACTACCAGGGCCGTGCTCCCCTGCTGGTGGGGGTGCTCAAGGGCGCCTTCATGTTTATGGCCGATCTGGCCCGGGCCATCGAACTGCCGGTGGAATTCGACTTCATGGCGGTGTCGTCGTACGGCAGCTCCACCCGCACCAGCGGAGTGGTGCGAATTGTCAAAGACCTCGACCTCGATCTGGCCGGGCGCGACGTGATTCTGGTGGAGGACATCATTGACAGCGGTCTGACCCTCAACTACCTCCGCAAGAATCTGGCCGCCCGCAACCCGGCCAGCATGGAAGTGTGCGCCCTGTTGGTGCGCAAGGGCCGCCAGTACGAAGACCTCGACCTGCGCTACGTGGGTTTCGAGATCCCGCCCGACTTCGTCGTGGGATACGGCCTCGATGTTGGCGAGCGCTACCGCCAACTTCCCCACATCTGCCAATATCAGCCGAACAGCAATTCATAGAATTAGTTGAAATACACCTTGCTTTACTGAACGAGGTGTGGCAGATTGAAGCCATCGGAGCGACTCGACGGCTCCCCTCCCGACTTATCGGTAACAGCCCATGCGGATGGCAAGCGAGGATCGTCAGCGTCAACTTCCCTGGGTGATACTCGGGCTGACCGTCACCCTCACCGCGGCAATCGTCTTTGCCCTGTGGGCATCCTCGCTCAGCAATCGCACCGCGGTCGCAGTGGCCGGTCGAGACATACCCACCGGATCGACGGTTGAGGTCGACGACCTGCGGGCGGTGGAAATGGCCAGTGGACAAGGCGCGGATTTCGTGCCAATGGCCGACTTGCATTCCGTGGTGGGACGCACTGTGCGGGCCGCCATTCCCGAAGGGACAATCCTCCACCCTGGGCTCTTGTCCTCGAGTTCGCCAATCGATGGAAATATGGCGATAGTCGGTGCGGTTCTCCACCCGGGCGAATACCCGATCGCCCAACTTGGTCCCGGCCAACCGGTCGGAGTGGTGACCGTCAGCGGACAACGCGATCAATACGTGGCACCAGATCGCAACCATACGAATCTGTCCCCCTTGTCCGGAGCGGCAGTTGCAACAGTCCGGGCCACAGTGGCCGAGGTAAGCGAAGTGCTGGATTCGGGCCAAGACGCCTTGTTTGTGTCGCTATCGGTCCCAGCTGACGACGCTGTGCGGATCAGCAATTCAGCAGCCAACCGCGAACTGCGACTCATTCTCATGCCCGAGGAATCCTCGACAGCAGCCAATCCTCCAATCCGAGAGCTAACGGTCGCCGGAGCAGTTCCATGAGCATCATCGCGGTGGGCAGCGCCAAGGCCAGTCCAGGCGTGACCAACTTGTCGGTCGGACTCGGACAGTCATGGGAACCGACCACCGGGCGACGAGCTGTCTTGGTGGAAGCTGATGGCGACGGCGGGGTACTGGCCGCTCGATTCGGGTTGGCTTCCGCGCCCTCATTGGTGGAGCTTTCGGGAACCGCTCGACATGAATTGACGATCAATCGGCTGCAAGCCAGTTGCCAACCGCTAGCCGGGCACTTGCCCGCTCTCGTTGCTCCGGGATGCGGCGAAACAACCACCCGGGTCCTCTCCCATCTAGCAAAGCGATTGGCAGACGGCCTTGGCCATCTTGACGACATCGACGCGGTTGTCGACGTGGGTCGCGTGCGGCTTCACTCCCCCACTACCGAGCTCATCAAACGCTGCGATCTCCTCGTGCTGGTCGCTCAACCGAGATTCGACCAGCTTGTCCCCCTGGTCCATCAGGCCCGAAGCGTGCTCTCCCAGGACATCCCAACCGCTTTGGTTTGCATTGGCGACCGGCCCTACCCGCCTACGGAGATGGCAAAGGCATCTCAACTCGACCTGTTAGGTGTCATGGCTCACGAGCCGAGAGTTACTCAGGCACTTGTCGGCGGATTTCCATTCAACCAGCGCCATCGTCGCCTGTTGTTGTGGAGAACGCTCACCGAACTCGTACACCGAATCCAATTCCGCCTACAAGCCTCGGCGGGCAGTCGAGAAGCGGCATAGTGGCATCTGCTCTCCTCGATCGCGTGCTTGCCCTGGTCACCCACGAACTAGAGCAAGCCGAGTCAAGCCGGCTCGGAAATCGGGTAGAGCAAAAGGCCCTGGCCAGGCAATTCATCGCTGAGGCGCTTGACGTCATCGCCGCGGACCGAGCCAGGGCATTCTTGCCTCCACTCGACAAAGCTGAAGAGTCTCAAATCACCGACGAGGTTCTGTCCACGTTGTTCGGACTCGGGCCCATCGATCGATTGCTAGCTGACGAATCGGTCGAGAACGTGAGCGTGAACGGCTGTGACACAGTTTGGGTCCACTATGCAGGGGGCAAGAAGCGTCGCTTTGGAGCGGTTGCCGAATCGGACAATGAGCTGATCGCTCTCATACGCAGGGCAGCCGCCCGGCTGGGCCGCAACGAACGGCGGTTCGATATTGCCAACCCGTTTCTGGACTTGAGACTGCCCGACGGATCCCGCCTTAACGCAGTAATGGCGGTATCGGAGCGTCCGTCGGTTTCGATTCGTCGACATCGCCACGAGCAAGTCACGTTGGCCGACCTCTGCGCACTGGGAACATTCAACGAAACGCTGATGGGCTTCCTGAATGCTGCGGTAAGGGCACGAATGAGCATCATCGTGTGCGGTGGTACCAACGCAGGCAAGACGACGATGTTGCGCGCCCTCTTGAATGCCTGTGATCCCGATGAGCGACTGGTCACTATTGAAGATCGATTGGAGTTGGGCCTATCCGCCCATCCCGACCGGCATCGTGACGTAATTGAATTGGAAACCCGCACGGCCAACATCGAGGGATCTGGAGAGATCACCATGCAGCAGCTTGTGCGCAACGCGTTGGCCATGTCGCCCGATCGGTTGATCGTGGGCGAGGTTAGGGGTCCCGAAGTGGTGGACATGCTCTCGGCCCTGTCGGCGGGAAACGATGGATCCATGTGTACGATTCACGCCAACTCCTCCCAAGCGGCTTTCAGCAAAATTGCCACCTACGCTCTGCGGTCCACCGAGCACATCCCGGTAGAAGCAAGCAACCGCATGATCGCGGAGAGCATCGACTTTGTGGTCCATCTGAGTAGAGCATGCAACGGCCAGCGTCGGGTGAATTCAGTGCGGGAGGTCACTGGTGCTTCGTCAGGTGATGTGACCAGTGTCGAGGTATTCGCAGCCAAGGGATCGGATATGGCCCGGCCGTGCGCCGGCTTGCAAGCCTCCACCCAGCACCGATTGGCCAACGCTGGGCTTGATCTTTCTTCTCCGGATTGGGAGTTGGCCCATGAGGATTTCAAATGTCCTCGCTGATCGGAGCGCTGCTGGGGGCGGCATTGGGCGCTGGGGTATTCACTGCAACCATGGGGGTGCGCGGCTTCTGGTCTAGCCCGAGTACACGCCGAGGAGGCCTGGGAACTTGGTTTCAAGGATCCCTGATGCCGCTAGCGGCCCGCTTGGTCATCGCCACTGCCGGGTTTGTAGCAGCATTCGTGGTAACCGAATGGTTGGTCGCCGGTTTCGTCGTGGGCATTGCTGCCTTCCTCTCGCCAACGCTGCTGCGGGCCAAAGCAAGGCGAAGCCGAGAAATTGACCGTATGAATGCCCTGGCTACCTGGGTGGAGATGCTGAGGGACACAATCAGCGCGGCATCGGGATTGATCGAGACTGTGAAGGCCACCGCAGAATCCGCGCCATCCGTACTACGGACTCCTGTAAGGCAGTTGGCTGCCCGGGCTGAACGGGAACCCCTTCCTGTTGCCCTGGGAAGATTTGCCGATGAGGTGGATCACGCGGTTGCCGACACAGTTGCGGTATCGCTTGGGCTGGCGGCAACCAACCAAGTGGGTTCATTGCAGGATTCGCTGGCCGAACTCGCTGAGAACACTCGTCAAGAAGTGTCAATGCGTTTGCGGATCGAAGCCTCCCGAGCTCGCCAACTTGCTTCCGCCCGCTTGATTGCCGGAGTGGTGGCTGTGTTCTGCATTTGCATGGTGGGCTTCAGCAGAACCTACCTAGCACCCTTTGATACCGCCTCAGGGCAGTTGGCGCTTGCCGTAATCGGTGGGCTATTCATCGGCTCAGGGTTTGCCCTAGAGAGAATGAGCCGGTTCAACAGCCCGCCCCGAATTCTGGAGGTGCATCGAGTTCCTGTTGTCCCAAGCCCAACCAGCGAATTCTCCCAATGACCGTTGGCCTGGCTATGGGCGCAATGATTGGACTTGGTCTTGCTGTCGCCCTGTGGGGGCTGTTTCCCCCGCGTGAGCCCTTGCACATTCGACTGAGCGATCTAGGTCAACCAAGTGACCTCACCAACCGGTCGAAAACGCGCCGGGAGCGAATAGGCCGTGCTGCTGCGCAGGCATTCGGCCGTTTGGCATTTCGAGGGCAACGACTTGAGCGCGACCTCCGAGCAGTTGGGCAGAGCCCGGAAGCACTGGCGCTGGCAAAACTCGGGATGCTGGTCCTGGGGATGGGATTGCCCGTGGGAGTCTGGATCGTCACTTGGTTGGCCCGAGCGTGGGTTTCTCCGGGGCTCGTGGTCCTGGCATCGGTTGCAACCGGAGGTCTCTTCTTTTTCGTTCCAGACTTGTCGCTGCGAGAGAGAGCCCGAAAGCGGCGAAGAGAACTGCGGAATCACCTCAGCACCTATTTGGACTTAGTGGGTCTCCACTTGTCGGGAGGCTCGGGCATCGAACGGGCTTTGGCTGACGCGGCAGATCAGGGCACTGCTTGGGGATTTGCTGAAATCCAAAAGACCTTGCGGCAAACTCAGTTGGCGAATGAACCGCCATGGACTGCTCTAGCGAGGCTCGGTGGAGATCTTGGATCGCCAGAGCTAGAGGAGTTGGCGGCATGGCTGATGCTGGCCGGCACTTCTGGGTCCCGAGTGCGGTCGTCCTTGCACGTCAAGGCCCGGGGATTGCGAGAACGAGCGCTGAGCGAAGCAGAAACTGAAGCTCAGCAGGCTACTGAGCACATGTCACTACCAGTGGTTCTCATGTTCTCGGGTTTTCTGGGACTTATCGGGTATCCGGCAATCGCAGCCATTCTCAGCTCATGAATGTCTCTGGGAATCACGCCGCGAGACCTGGATCTATCGGCGTATTGATTCGCCCCAACTGACACTTGGCAGGAGATGACGATGAGAGCAACTACCAAGCTCTACGAACTGTTGAACGCGGCGGCGGCAAAATTCGAGGATCGAGTCCGCCACGCGTGGCAGGCCGAACGAGGAGATGTGACCTCAACGGTAATCATCATCGCGGTTTTGGTCGCCGCGGCGGTGGCTGCTGGAGTAGTCATCACCACCTTCATCTCCGGCCAGACCAGCAAAATCAGCTGATCAACAACGGTGGGGCAGACCTACGAATGCGATGCGAGCGCGGGGAAGTGACGACCACCGTCTTGGTCGTGCCCATTGCCATGCTCTTGATCTTTGTAGTCGTCCAAGCGGCTTTGGTGTTTCATGCCCAGGCCCTAGTTGATGCCGCTGCCCAAGACGGCGCCCTAGCCGGTCAAGGCGTATTGGGCACCGAGGAGGCAGTTCACTCGGCCGTGCATTCGGTCATTGGAAATAGCGCGGGGAATCTGCTGTCCAATGTGGACGTCTCTGTGCAAGCAAATCCATGGCGGATGTCGGTGACCGTGCAGGCCACTGTGAAGTCGCTGATCCCTGGCTATAGCCCCACCGTTTTTTCCACTTCAGCGGGACCCCGAGAGGTCTTCGTCCCTGAGTATCGAAGATGATGACCGATTTGTGGTGGTGTCGGCGGCGAAATGAAGCCGCTGAACGAGGCAGCAGTGTGGTGGGTCTGGTGATTCTGACCCCAATGATGGCCATGCTTCTGTTCTTCGTCGTGGCCGCCGGCCGACTCGGGGTAATAGAGAGCAAGCTGACTTCCGCGGCTCGCAGCGCGGCTCGAGCTGCCTCACAAACCCAGACAGTCTCAACTGCACAGGCAGCGGCAACGACGACTGCGGAAGCCAATCTGGATTACTCGAAAATGGGTTGCCATAGCGGGCCCCAGGTTCGTGTCCTAGAGCTTGACCTTCGACCAGGAGGGCAAGTTCACATCCAGGTCTCGTGTGTGGTGAGGCTGTCAGATCTGACCGTGCCCGGTATGCCCGGCAGCCGAATAGTGTCCGCCGACTCCGTTTCAGTGGTGGACCGGTTTCGAAGCGGGGACTCCTAGCTGTGCACCGGCGCGCCCTCCGAAGGATTCTTGGCCCTGTCCGGCCACCCAGGGACCGGGAATGGGGGCAGGTGACAGTGGTTCTTGTCGTACTGGCTGCGGTGTTGGTCATGCTGGGAGGACTGGCTTACGACGGCGCCCGAATCTTGGACGCCAAACGGGCCGCCTCCTCCTTGGCTCTGGAGGCAGCCAGAGCCAGCGCTCAGGCGATTTCGACCGAATCCATTTACCAAAGGGACGGGAACATCACTGTTGACCCAATTCAAGCGCGAATCGCGGCAGCGGAATTTCTCGACCAGCACGATGAATGGTCGATCTCGGTGCGGGGGGACACGGTCTCCGTAACCGTGTGGCTGACCCAGCCACTGCATGTGCTCTCAATGCTCGGCATTGAGTCACGTCGGGTGACTGGCCACGCCAGTGCCCGTGCCATACAGGGAATAGACAGAGGAGATTACCAATGAACCTGAATGAAAATCCCCGAGGGGACACTGTCCGCGGTTTGGCGTCAGCCGTGCTATTGGTCGGATTGCTGATTGGCGTTCCGATACTTCTGATCCTTGGAGTGGGTTGGCCACTTCCCCAAGGGATCCCCTCGGGCTCGGACATCGTCACAACCATCAAGACAGGCGCCGTTCCCCCTTCTACCATTTGGAAGTCAATCTCGGTCGTAGTGTGGGTTCTCTGGTCCCTTTTGTTTGCCGGGGTGGGGGTAGAAGCGTGGGCTCACCTTCGAGGCCGAGTTGCCCCTCGAGTTGCCCTCTTGCCTTCGTTCATTCAGCGCTTTTCAGCCCAAATCATGGGGACGACCCTCCTGGTCGCCTTCTCATTGCAACACCCAGGAATCGCAACGGCCGACAACCAAGAGCTACTTGCCCCAACAACATTCAAGATAGATGCAGAGCCCGCAGATGCAGGACCCCTCACCCACACCGTGGAGCGAAACGACAGCCTGCGCCAGGTGGCTGAGCGGTACCTGGGAGATCCGAACAGATGGACTGAGGTGTTCGTCTTGAACAAGGGGCAAGCCCAGACAGACGGAGGGTCGCTTTCAGACCCAAGCCAACTTCAAGCAGGTTGGGAGCTTGTCATGCCCGCTGATTCACATGCTCCGAGTGCCGCCGAATTCAGAATTGCCGAGAATTCCGAGGGGAGTCAGAAGGCTGACGTCGCTGCCGCAGAACTCGACCATTCCTTTATCACAGTCCAAGAAGGCGACACCTTGTGGGGATTGGCGGCTCAGCATCTCGATGGTCCCGAAAGGTGGGTTGACATCTTCAGCTCCAACCAAAACATCATTCAAGACCCAGAAGTCATCCTGCCTGGATGGCAGCTCGAGATCCCAGCGGTTGATTCCAAGCCGACTGAGGCTTTGCCTCCGGCCCAACCCATTCCGGAGACCATCGGCTACACCACGCTCCAAGTCCAGCCCTTGGCGGATACCGTCGACCATGTCGCCCCCGTATCGGCCTACGCCACGGCAAGACCAACCGTGGTGGCCGTCGTCCCCTCCGAAAGCAAAGACCGCCAGTCAGCCCTCAACAGGGAGGCAATGTTTGCAGTCGGTGGTCTCGGCGTCTTCGCCAGCAGCCTCGGATGGGTACTGGCGCGACTTCGACGGACTCAGCGCCGCCGATTGCCAACTGGTCGAATGCCCGTGCCGCCGTCGGATGGCGCCGTTCAGCTGGACCAGCAATTGCAGGCTGCTTCCGATCCCGACGCAGCTCTCTTCTTGGACGCGTCATTGCGGATCATGTCTTCTCGAATTGCTGACAATCCCCCACCCAGCATCATCGGAGTGACGATGGACTCAAGCAGTGTGTCGATTCACCTCAGCTCTCCAGAAGAGGCTCCACCCGGATTTCACATCGAAGAAGACGGTACGACTTGGACCCTGCCGAAGGACCCCGGACTGGAGCTACTCCTAGCTGAATCCGATGATGTGCCCGCTCCTCTGCCCACTCTGGCCACCGTGGGCAAGAAAGACGGCGACGAGTTCCTGCTGAACCTTGAACACATGGCCACTCTGAACCTGGAAGGCAACCACCAAGCGATCATCGAACTTTGCGCGGCCATGGCAATGCAGCTGGCCAGCAGCCATTTGGCTGACGATCTCACCGTCTTGTGTGTGGGGTTCGGACAGGAGCTCACAGTGTTGGAACGGGTCGAGCACGTATCCGATCTAGCTTCTGCCACCGAGCGAGTCAAGCGCCACCAACGTCAGAATCAGGCACTGCTAGGAAGCCATCCTCCCGTCGACCGCAGCAGAATCGGAGGCAATGGCGACTTCTCTCATCCAATGGTGGCTTTGGTCCCCCACCAACTGAGTCGGGGAGACGCTATTGAACTTCTCGAGGCATGTGACTCATCGGTCAGCGTCGTAGCCCACGGACTCGACGGCGCTTCATGGACGGGACAACTCGATGAACACGGCCTGCTGCTTCAACCCATCGGACTTCAACTTGAAACCCACGGTTTGCCCGATGCAGCCATCGCCGCCTTTGCTGAATTGGCCTCTTCAGCCAAAGACACTGAGGGAGTGGCCCTGACTGTGCCGCCAGAACCGCAACCGATCAAAGTCAGGCACGATACATCCGCAATCGATCTATTGACTGTCGACATTGAAGTCCGGGTGCTGGGAACCATAGAAGTGTTGGGAGCTGCACATCCGTTTACTTCCCGCCGAGCCCTGGATCTGGTTACCTATCTGGCCTTTCATCCTGAAGGAGCTGATCGAGACCAATTGCGAACCCATATTTGGCCCTCCGACGAACCTCCATCTGAGTCCACTCTGGCCAACACGGTGAGCCGAGCTCGCAAGGCCTTAGGGACCAACGAGGACGGTGATTTGTATATGCCCAGAGTGAGCGCCAAGGGGATTTATCAGCTTCGGGCAGGAGTGGGGACTGACGTCGGCAGGTTTGAAGCACTCATATCCGCCGCCCGCAAGGATGTTGGCGAGCGCGGTCGAGAACAGCTTCAATCTGCTCTTGACTTGGTACGGGGAACCCCCTTTACCGGCGGTGCCGGCGACATGTTCCGATGGGCTGACTTCGGACTGCGTACCCATATCGATTGTTTGGTGGATACTGCCGCCCACGAATTGGCCAAAAGGTACTTGGAGGTTGGTGATACCGACAGCGCCAAGAGGGCGGTCTCGACCAGCCTCCAGCTAATAGGGGTCTGCGAACAGTGCTACCGCCTACGGCTGATGGCTGCCGCCGAAAACCCCACTGAGGTGCGCCAGATCATGGCGGAGCTAGTGCACTTGCTGAAGCGGGAAAACAATCAGCCCGAGTCCGACGACCTCATCGGTCCCGAACTGCTGGAACTCTACGAGCAGTTGATGTCATCTGGTTCGTTATTCAGATAGCCAGCGGAGGCGGCGACTCCGCTTTGCGGTTGCGCCGGCGGCGGATCCACCAGATCAGGGCGGCGATGGCCGCGATGATGGGTAGGAAGGGCAGCAGCACGCCGACCACGATCAGGATCACGCTGAACACGGCCACCACGCCGCTGGCGCCGTCGGAGACGGAGTCGCCGAACCCGGGCAGGGCATCGTCGGTGTCCACACGAACCCACACCACCGAATCGCCCCACACCTCGTCAAGGGCGGTGCCGTCGAAGTTGACCGGGGTGGCGGTGACTTCCAGCTCGATGGGCAGTCCTCGGGTTGCCACCCGGCCGGCCAGTCGGCCCTCTTCGATAGGCAGCTCCAACACCGCGGCCATGAGCTCGTTGGGCTCGATGCGGTTGAAGGTGCCCTGGGCGGGTCGGAAATTGTCCAGGTTGAGGCGCAGGTTTCGCGTGCTCACCTCCACATCGGTGAGCGCCGAGGTGCCGGCGTTCTCCACTTCCAGGCATAGATAGACCTCGGCCTCGGGCTCCACGGTGATGTTCTGCACGCCCAGGCACGGGTCGTCTGCATCTTCGGACACCCAGGCGGTGACCAAGATTCCGGTGTCGGGCAAAACGGTGGGCGACTGGGTGATGGTGAGCGTGATGGTGGCCAGATCAACCTGGTCCTCCAAGGTGCGCAACTGACCCCGCAGCCGCTCCAGGGTGGTCTCCCGGTCGAGCAGCTCTCGCTCGAGTTCGGCCACGTCTTCGAGATCGGTGGCCTCTTGAAGGAAGTTCCGGAGGCGGTCCACGCTGGCCTCGGCGGTGATGATGCGGCTTCTCAGATCGACGATGATCTCGGTCACGTCGTCAGAAGTGATGGACTGGTCGACCAGCTTGCCTACTCCCGATAACCGTTCAAGGGCGGTGGAGAAGTTTTGGGGCAGCACCTTGAAGGTGATGTCGGTGCGGGGAGTGGGTTCGGTTCGCGTGTTCTGGGAGAACACAATGCCGCCCAGCCCCTGCACGATGGCCACCGCCTCCCGGCTGGCTGCTTCCACATCATCGGCCTGTACCGAGATCGCGGCGGTGTAGATAATGTCGCGGCCCAGATCGGCGGGAGTCAGGGCGGTGGGCACGGCCAAGCCGCCGTCGTCGCCGGAGGTTTGAACAATCGCGATTTCCTCGCTGGCCGCTTCTTCCGCTGGTTGAGATTCTGGGAGCGCCGAATCCGGGGAGCTGCTTTCCACCATTGCTGGCGCGGCCATGTCATCAGCGGGTGCAGCCATGCTTGCGCCGGCGTCGTCGTCGTTTCCAGCATTGCAGGCACCGAGCAGCACGAACATCATGCTGAGCAGCGCTAAAAAAATGAAGGTCCGGATGTGGTTTTTCGGCCTGGTTGAAATGCGGTTGACGCGGTACATGGGTGTCCTCCCCCTTCGAGCGTTGACAACTAAGACGAAAGGCGAGGCGGATTAGTTCCCGGCGGGTCTTTGTCAAAGTGCAACCAGCCAGGGTCGGAGGCTGGGTACCCTCAGGGCATCAGGGGCGCGACTGACGACACAGATCTGGTGAAAAAAGCCCAAGAGGGCGACCAGGCCGCATTCGATGCCCTATTGCGTCGGCACTACAACCGGGTCTATGCCATCTGCCGACGGCTGGCCGGCAACGAAGCCGATGTCCTGGACGCCACCCAGGAGGCGCTCATCACCCTGGTGCGGCGCATCGACCGCTTCGATGGGCGCTCCAAGTTCACCACCTGGATGCACCGGGTGGTGGTCAACGCCTGTTTGGACGAATTGCGGCGGCGGGGTCGGCGGCCAGTGCCGACCGCGGTGGAGGAACAGCCCTTGGCTGCTGCCGAGCGGCCGGTGGCTGAATCGGTGGCCGATCGACTCGACATTGAATCAGCCCTGGCTCAACTTCCCGGGTCATTCCGAGTGCCTCTGGTGCTGTGCGATCAGCTGGGCATGAGCTACGAGGAGATTGCCCAGGAGATGGACATTCCTCCCGGAACGGTGAGATCTCGTATTTCCCGCGGGCGCCGACGCTTGGCCGAAGTGCTGAGCGGGAACCCAGAGGACCCCGGCCAACGTCACACTGGGGAGAAACCATGAGCGACGAACGCGGCGATCTGACCCCACAGGAAATGGACGAGTTGGCCTCCGCCTATCTGGACGGGGAAGCCACGCCAGAAGAGGCCGCCCTGGTGGAGAGCGATGCTCGCATGCAAGCTCTGGTGGAGGAACTCCGGGCGGTGCGGGATCTGATGGCCGCACCAGTGGAAGGGCCTTCCGACGAAGTGCGGGACCAGATGATTGCCCAGGCGCTGAATCACCGGGCCCCAGTGGTTTCGATGGATACGGCCCGGCGGCGGCTGCGGGCCATTCCCCCCCAGGCCAGGGTGATTCTGGCGGCCGCTGCGGTGATTGCGGCCATTGCGGTGGTGGGTGTGACCATATTTGAACGGCAGGGTGACGAATTCGCCGGCGACGACGACTCGGCCTCAGCGCCAGCGATGGACGACGGTTACGCCGCTGACTCCCCGTCGGAAGACTCAGGCGAACCCGAGCCGATGATGGCCGATGAGCTAGAAGTCGCACCGACATCGGGCGAAGCCCTCTTGGTGTTTGAAACCGCGGCCGAACTTGGCGACTACGCGCTGCTACTCGCCGAAGAACTCATAGGTGCTCAGGACACCGAAAGGCTTGACGAAACCACCGATACCGATCTCATGGGGTGTCCGTTGTTTCACCAGTTCCCCGTAGAGGGCCGTGAACTCCTGACCAGATTTGATGCATTGGTAGACGAATTCGAAGTCCAGGTTTCTCTGTACCTCGCCGAGAGCGACCTGCAACTCATAGAGTCGACTCCGCCGCCCGAATGCGCGCTGCACAATGAGCACATCTTCTTCGACTGGCTCGAATAGCCCCGCCCCCCATCCACAACATCGGAAATGACACACCTCGGGGGTAGTCTGAGGTTCTATGGCTAAAGCCTCTGAGCCTAAGGAAGACCCAACCACCGCTTCGATGCTAGGGCTGTCTGAGGACTGGCCTGAGCAGGCCGCTGATGCCGTCGTCAATGCCGTGGACAAGGTCCGCGATGTGACCACCGGGCCGGTAATCAACGTCAGCCGACTGTTCGCCTATCTCATTTTTGGGGTGTTTCCCCTGATCATCGTGCTGGTGCTGGGCATAATTGCCGCGGTGCGAGGACTAGAGGTAGCTACCGGAAGGGCTTGGGCGGCCCACGGGATCCTCGGCCTGTTGTTTGTGTCACTTGGTGCCTTGGCCTGGTCGAGGCGAGCTTCATGACCAACTCCTCAACATCGGAGCAGGGCATCCGCAATGTGATCATCGTCGGCTCGGGCCCGGCTGGGCTGACGGCGGCCGTCTACTCGGCCCGAGCCAACCTTGCTCCCCTGGTCATCGAAGGCGAGCCGTCCTCCACCAGCGACCAGCCCGGTGGCCAATTGATGCTCACCACCGACGTGGAGAACTACCCCGGGTTTCCCGACGGGGTGATGGGCCCGGAGCTGATGATCAAGTTCCGAGAGCAAGCTCAGCGATTCGGCGCTGAGATGCTCACCGACAAGGTCACCCGGGTCGATTTTTCGGGCCCACCCCACGGCGTGTGGGTCGGTGACCCGACTGCCTCCGAGCCTACTTACCGGGCCTGGGCGGTGATCGTGTCCACCGGGGCCCAGTCGATCATGCTCGGCCTCGAGGCCGAGGAGAGGCTGATCGGCCACGGCTTGTCCACCTGCGCCACCTGCGACGGCTTCTTCTTCCGGGATCAGCACATCGCCGTGGTGGGCGGGGGCGATTCCGCCATGGAGGAAGCCACCTTTTTAACGCGGTTTGCATCGAAAGTAACGGTCATACACCGACGAGACGAATTGCGGGCTTCAAAGATAATGCAAGACCGGGCGTTCGCCAACGACCGCATCGAATTTCTGTGGAACAACGTGGTAACCGATATTCAAGGCGACCAAAAGCTGGCCGGCGTCGAAGTGCAGAACACCGTCACCGGAGAGACTTCCGTGCTCGACGTGACCGGGTTGTTCATCGCCATCGGCCACCGCCCCAATACCGACTTGTTCGAGGGACATCTGAAGCGCAAAGAGAACGGGTATTTGGTAACCGAGCCCGACTCCAGCTGCACCGAGATCGAGGGGGTTTTCGCCTGTGGCGACGTGCAGGATGACTATTACCGCCAGGCGGTTACCGCGGCGGGGTCAGGCTGTATGGCAGCCATCGACGCCGAGCGCTGGCTGGAGTCCGCCGGACACGGATAGTGGTCCGTCAGCGAATTTGCTTGCGCGGATCGCGACGGCAGCGCGTTCCTCGCAAGGCGCACCGACGCAGCCGTACCCGGAGCGTACGGCAAGGAGGAGCAACGCAGCGAGGGGCGTCGATGCCTAGCAGGACGCCGAGCAAATTCGCTGACGGATCACTAAGCTCGAAGGGTCGCTGATAGGCTAACCGTTCCCCGACCGCACCGAACGAAGGGACGCTCAAAGATGGCAGAGAGCATCGCCACGCTCACCAACGAGACATTCGACGAGGTCATCGGCAGCGCCGAGTTGCCGGTCGTGGTCGATTTCTGGGCTGAGTGGTGCGGCCCTTGCAAGATGATCGCCCCGATTCTCGATGAGATCGCGGTCGAGAAGGCTGGCGTGATCAGCGTGGCCAAGCTCAACGTGGATGACGCCCAAGACGTGGCGCTGCGTTATCAAGTTATGAGCATTCCCACGTTGATCGTGTTCAAAGACGGAGAACCGGCCAAGCGGATCGTCGGCGCCAAGGGCAAGCAACAGCTGCTCCAGGAGATCGGCGAAGTCGCCTTTTGATTGTCCACCCACGCTCGTAATCTGCGGGGGGCGCAGCAGGAGCGCACAAATTGGCCGATTACCACCCCCCTACCCTCAAGCGAGGCGACGAGAGCGACGACGTCGTTGCCTTGCAGCAGAAGCTGGCAACTGCGGGCTTTGCACTGGCCCTTTCGGCAAACGGGATCTTCGACGCCTCTACCGCAGCCGCCGTCGCCGACTTCCAAGCCAGCCGCGGTCTTAGCGTCGACGGGATCTGCGGACCGCACACCTGGACTGCACTGCAAGAAGCCAGCTGGGCACTGGGCGACCGCAACCTCTTTTCGAGCCAGCCCATGCTGAGGGGCGACGACGTGGCCGAGTTGCAGCTTCGGCTCGGTTCGATGGGATTCGATGCGGGCCGGGTGGACGGGATATTTGGACCCGATACCGCCGGTGCGGTTGAGGAATTCCAGCTCAACAGCGGATTGGTGGCCGATGCGGTGTGCGGACCGGAGACCACCGCGGCGTTGCTGCGCATGTCAGCCAGAGTCACCCCGGCCACGGTGGCGACGGTTCGGGAGCGGGCCAAGCTCCAGCGAACCCCTCGCCGGCTGACCGAACAGCACATCATGATCGCATCATCGAACACAATGGCCGCGGTGGCCGGAGAATTGGCCACCGGTCTGCGGCGGTCGGGGGCGACCGTCAGCGAGGCTTGCGACTGGCCCGAGTCCCAACGAGTAGACGAGGCCAATCGACTTGAAGTGGACGTGTACCTGGGGTTGCTCCCATCTGAGGAAGCAGAATGCCGAGTGGCCTATTTTGCCACCGAGGGGTTCGTCTCCCCCGGCGGCCAGCGCTTGGCCAGCATTCTGGGCCAACGACTGCCGGCGGCATTAGGCATCGAGGGCGCCGACGTAAGGGGGATGCGGCTGCCCGTACTGCGTCACACCCGCATGACCGCGGTCCAGTGCCTCGTCGGCCCTCCCGGCCTGGTTCAAGCCCGCCTCTCGCCTCTCGCCCGCTCTATCGAAGGCAGCCTGGCCTCTTGGGCAACCAGACCGGCCTAATCAGGCCTGGAGCATTACCCGGTAGATCCGCTCCAAATCATCCAGGTCAGCAAACTGAATTACCAGTTTTCCCTGACCCTTGCCGAGCGTCACATCCACCTTGGTATCGAGATGATCACTCAACAGGCTCTCCAACTCCAGCACCGCTGCTCCCCTGTCGGCACCGCTAGCCCGCTGCGCCGGCCGCTTGGCCTTCTGGGCGGCTGGTGCGACGCCCCGGGCTGCTTCTTCCACCATCCGCACCGTCAGTCCGTCTGACACTGCCTTCTTGGCCAACGTGATCAAACGCTTCTCGTTGACGATGCCAAGCAGGGCACGAGCGTGGCCGGCCGACAGCGAGCCGCTTATGACCATGTCCTTTACTTCGTCGGGGAGCTGCAAGAGACGCACCGTGTTGGCCACCGCCGATCGGCTGCGGCCCAGCCGCTTGGCCACGGTCTCCTGAGTGAAACCGAACTCATCCATCAACTGCTGGCAGGCAACCGCTTCTTCGATGGCATTCAGGTCTTCCCGGTGCAAGTTCTCCAATAGGGCCTGCTCCAGGGTATCGGCGTCCTCTGCGGTGCGGACCACTGCGGGAATCCGGTCCAGCCCCGCCTGTCGGGCCGCTCGGCACCGCCGCTCTCCGGCGATCAGCTCATATCTTCCGTCAACACTGGGTCGAACCAGTACAGGTTGTAGTACGCCGACCTCGCGGATTGACTCTGTCAGCACGTTCAGCGAGGCCTGATCGAACTTGCCTCGCGGCTGATAGGGATTCACCGCTATCGCATCAAGGGGTAGCTCCAAGTACGACGCCGAGCGCACCCCTTCGGCCGGGGACGCGGAGTCGGAAATCAGAGCGCTGAGGCCCCTACCCAACCCGGGCGAGCGCGCCATCAGACACCTCCTTGGCCAGTTCGCGGTAAGCCAGTGCTCCCCGAGACCGGGGATGCGTAATGGTCACCGGAGCTCCATACGATGGGGCCTCTGCCAAGCGGATGTTCCGGGGAATTATCTGATGGCAGACCTTGTCACCGAAATAGCTGCGGATCTCCGAGGCCACCTGGGCCGAAAGCTTGGTGCGGCCGTCGTACATAACCAGCACGATAAGGGAGATCGCTAGATCGCTGTTCAGGCTGCTGCGAACCAACTCGATGTTCCGCATGAGCTGCCCAAGGCCTTCCAGTGCGTAGTACTCGCACTGGATTGGAACCATCACCTCACGGGCAGCGGCCATGGCGTTGACGGTGAGCAAGCCGAGTGAAGGAGGGCAGTCCACGAATACGAAATCGAATTCCCCGTACACCGTGGAGATAGCGTTGTCGAGTCTTCGCTCGCGGTTGAAAGCCGGTACCAGCTCTATCTCGGCGCCGGCCAGATCCAGTGTGGACGGCGATACCCAGAGATTCTTGATCTGGGTGGCGACGATGCTGTCCCTCATGCTCCCGTTTTGCAGCAAGACGTCGTAGGTGGATACACCGCCGGAAAATGGATCGATGCCCAATCCGGTCGTGGCATTGGCCTGCGGGTCCAAGTCGACCACGAGCACTCGATGGCCGTTCTCGGCGAGGCAGGCCGAGAGATTGACGGCGGTCGTGGTCTTGCCGACACCGCCCTTTTGATTGGCCACCGCGATCACGCGGCATGGCCCAGACTGAGTTGATTCCTGTAGGGACATCCAGGCAATTGTCCCTCACCCTCAACCTCGTATCAAGCACCCCTCGCTCAATGTTTCACATGAAACATCGCTGTTCGAGTAACTCGGTGGAATTTTGGGGATGTGGAGGTGAGGTTGTCAGGGGATAGGCCGTAGTCAGGGAGAAGTTCAGAGGGCCAGGGGATGGCGTCGGGGGCGGCGCTTACGATGAGTTCGCCGCCGATGCAGAGCAGGGGAGCAGCCGCTTGAATCACCGACAATGGCGTTCCGAAACTGCGGGCTGTTACAAGATCAGCCCGGGCCTGATACTCCTTGTCTTGGCTGAAGTTCTCAGCGTTGGCATGAAATACGGCTACACGCTCGGACCATCCCAACCGAGCACAGTGCAGCTCCAAGAAAGCAGCTCTGGGGAGCGAGGACTCCACCAGTGTCCAATTGGACTGGGGCCAGGCCGCAGCGAGAACTAGGGCTGGCAGGCCACCGCCGCTCCCCAAGTCCACAGCCCTGTCGGGGACAGACGCGGCAGCCGCGGCAAAGCCCAGGGAGTGGTCGATTTGCCAGTCGATTGCCTGAGGGCCAACCCACCCCCGCTCCTGGGCTTGGTCGAGAACCGCGGTCAGTCTCGTCCGGTCGGCGCTATCCAAGGGCACGGATCAATCGGGAATGATCACGACCCAGCGACGAGGCTCTTGGCCCTCTGAGACGGTGCTAACTCCATCGATGTCAGCGACAACGTCGTGAACCACCTTGCGGTCCGCTGCATTCATGGGCTCGAGGGGCCGCTCCGTACCACTGTCCCGAACCTCAAGGGCGATCTTCTCGCAGAATGACTCCAATGCGGCTCGTCGGCGTTCACGATACCCGCCGATGTCGACTCGGATGCGACCTTCACAGTTGCCGTCAGACTTGCGTTGCACCAGCATCCGAGAAAGGTCCTCCACCGCCCGGAGCGTGTTGCCCTTGGACCCAATGAGCAACCCCACCCCTTGAACATTTTCCACCCGCATTTCCACTGTCTCTTCGTCGACGCGCTCGGCATAGACATCGGCATCAAGTTCAAAGGCTTCCAACAGCCCATCAAGAAACTCAATTACCAGAGTGCTCTGCTCTTGCAAGCTCATCGCTTCTTCCATTGGTTTACTCTCCCTCGCTTTTTTCCCCTCTGGGGTTTTTGGTGAACGATTCTTGCCAGCTCCGTCGTTGCTCTTCCGGGCATTGCCAGACTCTTTCTGCTCGCGTGGAGCCCTCTCTCCACCCTTTGGCTTCGAACTGCGATTCTGGCCCTTACCGCCCTGGTTTCTGGCACCCTGGTTTCTGGCACCCTGGTTTCTGGCCCGATTCTTATCTTGCCGCAGATTACCCCGATCAGGCTTGCGGTTTCTGCTCCGATCTCTGTTGTTGGGGCCGCGCCGATTCCGGTCTCGCCGTTCCCGAGGCATAACCGGCCGCACTCGAGCCCTGATCCGGGCTTCGGTTTTGCGAAGGCCCAAGAGCCCGGACTTGGGCTCGTCCACGACGGAGAACTCAGCTTCGCTGCGGTCTACTCCTAGGCGGTCGAGAGCCGCCTCTTCGGCTTGGGCAATGGTCTTGCCGGTGACTTCTAGCCACTCCATGGCTACCTTCTCCTCTTCTTCCGCCGGCGCCGGCGATCAGTGGGATGTGACTGATGACCCTTTTGGGTAGTCCTGCTCGACTGGCGCTGAGCCGGCGATTGACTTGACAATTTAGCGCTGCCCGGCTTCGACCCCGAAGCCTTGGTTTCCTTGGCTCGCGTGTCTTTGGCCCGCGCTTCCTTCGCCTCTGTCTCCTTGGCGGTTCGCGGTGACGTTCGCGGCCCAGAAGATGCAGTCGTGGTGCGACGGCTGTCCGTGCGCCGCTTCGGCGGCGTCCGCGATGTGGGCCGGCGCGTGCCATGATCGGTTGCCGGGGCCCGTGATCGGGCTAGTGGACGAGGCTCTTCCTCGACTGGTTCGGGAGGCTCTTCTTCCTCTTCGTCCTCCTCGGCGCTTTCGATCAAGGCCTGGCGTTCCCGGTGTGGGTTGTAGATCCGATGGGTAATCACCGCTTGCTGGCCCACTCGAACAATGTTCGAGCTCACGAAGTACAGGTTCAGACCGGCGGGAAACCCAATGGAGATGATCGGCAAGAACCAAGGCATGACCTTCATGATCATCTGTTGCTGGGGGTTGATCGGAGTATCGGGATCGCGGCGCCCTGCTATCTGGCGCTGCTGGATATAGCTCGACACCCCGATCAGCACGATCAGCAGCAAGAAGGGGAGCGCGGTGGAGAAGGAATCTCGAAAGGCATCGGTGAGGCTGGCCGACAAATCCATCCCCAGAAAGTTCATCTCTGTGTCTTTTTCGAGCGCCATCCGCAGTTCAGAATCAGCTGCCAAATACTGGGGATTGAAAGTCCGCTCAGCAAAGTCAGGCGAAGAGGCAACCCCGCGATTACGGGGCAGTACGCCCCAACCTGCGTATGCTCCTAAGTCACTGACTCGTCGTGTCAATCCTTGGATTAGGCGGAAAAGGACGAAAAACACGGGAAGCTGAGCGAGGATGGGCAGACAGCTCCCCAGAGGATTCACGTTGTTGGCCTGATACAGGCGCATCATCTCTTCGTTCATCCGCTGGCGGTCGCCTTGATACTTGGCTTGGATTTTCTTGACCTGGGGCTGAAGGGTCTGCATTCGCAGCATGGACCGCGTCGTGTAAAACGTGAGAGGGGTGAGAACCAGCATCACCGTGAGCGTGAAAAGCATGATGGCGATGCCGTAGCTGTGGCCCAGCGTGTAATAGACGCCCAGCAGCCAAGCGAGACCGTCGAACAGACCGTCGAACACCGAGTCAAACACCCGACACCGCCTCGCTTGCTGTCGGGTCTGGGGCCAGGTGGCCGTTGGTGTCGGGCACCGGATCCCAACCGGACGGGCCCCCGGGGCGGCACCTCAGCAGTCGACGCACGCTCAGCCAGACACCCTTGGCCGCGCCGTGCACCTCCACCGCCTCAGCTGCGTAATAGGAGCAACTCGGAACATACCGACAGGGACTCGGGCGATGATCGGTAGCCCGCTGATAACCGATGATCAAACCTCGCATAACCCGGGCCGCCATGCCCCGAGTCGGCATATCGCCCTGGTGGCTTACGGAATTCATCTAGTTTTCCGATCCAGCTTAGAAAGGCATGCCGCCAGAGAAAACCGCAGGTCAGCAAAGTTGGGCTGCCCAATACCCCGTCGAGTGCCGATGAGGTAGAAGCCAGGAGTAAGTCCACTCGGCGTCTCCCGATCCAATTCCCTCACCGCCACGCGCAAACGCCGGCGGATCTTGTTCCGAATCACCGCAGAACCCAGCTGTCGAGGCACCGCGTACGCCACCTGGGCCGCGCCAACAGAGGGGTCGGGCAAATGCCGGACCCAGAGCAATCCGTCTTCCGTGCGATCTCCATCGGCACGCAGCCGAGCGAACCTCGAACGTCCCCGAAGCCGCTCGATCAGGCCGACAGCCTTTTGCGGCCGCGGCGGCGACGAGCATTGATGATCGCCCGCCCGCCTCTTGTCGTCATTCGATGCCGAAATCCGTGACGCCGAGCCCGGCGTAGCACATTCGGCTGATACGTGCGCTTCACAACTTCCTCCAAGGCCGGGGTGGCATCCTTCGGGACCGCCCTACAAGCGGCTCCCATCTCCCGGCGTCCCCTCTACGCTACGGCCTGGTCCAGCACCACGACAACCAGTTGCCCACGGAGCTGATTCACGTCCCACAACTATCACCTGAACGACAATGGCCACACCATCAACACAAGCCTCTGACCTGCGAATATCCCCCGACTCGCCCGTGCACGAACGCAGAAGAGGTGCTACAGTCCTGAATTCCAGTCAAGGCGGTGCCAACTTGGTTGGGTATAGAAAATAGATCGCGGGTTATCCACAACTTATGCACATATGTGGATACCACACATTATTATTTTGGAGTTACCACCAAAATGGTGTCAGCAACTGTTCTCTGGTCCTCATGCGCCAACAGCATTCGTACTCAAGTCCCCGACGCCGTCTGGCAGTCGACGTTTAATCCAGCAAAACCAACGTCCCTCGAAGAAGATGTTCTGGAACTAACCGTCCCGAATACAATCATTAAAGACCGCCTTGAAGGCGAATATTTCGAGGTTTTGAGAAACGCTCTTGCCAGTTCAAACGCCACACATATAACTCTAAAGATCTCCACTGAACAGGACACGACCAGTGAAGATCTGCATGTTGCCGTCTCCACTCCACCGGTAGCGCTCCCCGAAGTCGATAGCCCCAAGCAAGTCAGTCGAACCAACAACGCCCTTCATCCCAACTATGTTTTTGACAAATTCGTTACCGGCCCCTCTAACCGGTTTGCCTTGGCAGCCGCTCTATCCGTAGCCGAAACCCCTGGTAAGTCGTATAATCCCCTGTTCATTCATGGCCATGCTGGCCTCGGCAAAACCCATCTTCTCCAAGCCATCGGCCACTATGTGAAGAGCCACTACGTTGATGATCAAAGACACCCAATTAAGCGTATCGTCTACGTATCTACAGAGACTTTCCTCAATCAGTTTGTTGACGCGATTCGAACGAATACCCGCAGTGATTTCAAGAAAATCTATAGGGAGGTCGACGTTCTCCTAGTTGACGACATTCAATTTCTTGAAGGAAAAGAGGGTCTACAGGAGGAATTCTTTCATACCTTCAACTCACTGCATGAAGTAAACAAGCAAATAGTCCTAACCAGTGACCGCCCACCAGACGCTATTCCAACACTTGAAGATCGCATGACCAGTCGCTTCAAAATGGGACTCTTGACTGACATCCAACCTCCAGATATTGAGACCCGGCTGGCAATCTTGCGAAAAAAGGCTGAACAATCGAATTTCGTACTTGATGATGAAGTGCTCACGTTTATCGCAAGCAATATCAAGGACAACATCAGAGAACTAGAGGGAGCTCTAACTCGAGTTACCGCATACGCCAGCTTCAACGATAGGTATTTGGATCTTGAACTGGCCAAGTACGTCCTCCGAGACATAACCGCTCGTCGAGAGCCGCAGCCGGTCACTGCCGATGTCATCTTGAATGCCACTGCCGATCTCTTCGGCTTTCACGTTGAGGACATAGTGGGGCCGCGGCGGCAGCGACCTCTGGTGAAGGCCCGCCAAGTATCCATGTACGTCTTTCGGGAGCTGACAGAACTGAGCTATCCGGATATCGCGCGGGCCTTCGGAGGGCGCGATCACACCACGGCGATTCACGCAGTGCAGAAGATCACGAAGCAAATGGCCGAGCAGCCCGAGACTTTCAATCAAATCACCGAGCTGATTCAGAGAATCAAGAATGCGTAAGCCGCCGTCCTGGGGATCGGTAGGGGATCTACGTGGGGATGGATCCCGATTTGCTGGGGACGGGTGGGACTCCATCCACAGCAAACCGGCGAACCTCGCGTACAATCCACTTGCCTGGGGAAAGCGTCGGTGCATATAACTATGGACTGACCAGGGGAACTACCATGTTTCCACATTTCCACCGGCCTACTGCTAACAGCAGTAATTTAATTAACTACTACAGGTAAGAAAGCGAGAACCCTGTGAAATTCCGATGCGAGCGAGACGCCCTCCTCGAGGCTTTGTCGTCAACCGGTAGAGCAGCAGGTACTCGCGGGGGATTCCAGTTGGTGCTGTCCGGGGTATACATGTCGCTGGTCGGCGACGAGTTGACTTTGACGGCGACCGATCGGGAGTTGACGATCACGGTGCAACTAACAGTCGCGGGAGGCGGCGACGGCGACGCTGTGGTGACTGCTCGACTGGCTGGCGATGTAGTCCGGTCTCTTGACCCCGGTGCGGTGAGTGTGGAAGTTGACGAGAAAGGCATCCATATCGATTCCGCCCGCTCCAAATTCTCCCTGCAAACCATGGGAGTGGAGGACTTCCCCCAGATTGCCTCCCTGGAGGGAGATCCTGTGGTGTTGGAGGCGGAGGCTTTGCTGACCGCGCTGCGCCAGGTGGTGAAGGCGGCATCGGCAGATGAGTCCCGGCCGGTGTTGACGGGGGTGCTGTTGTCGGCTGAGCAAGAGGGCCTTCGCCTGGTCACCACGGATTCCTACCGCTTGGCGCTATGTGATTTGCCTGGCTTGGAAGTGCTCGAATCCGACCAGAGTGTGTTGGTCCCCTCCAGGGCGCTGCATGAGGTGATTCGACTGTTGGGGGACGTCGATCAAGTGAGCGTCCGCTTCAGTGAGCGGGAGGCGTCGTTCACACTGGGGGCGGTAACGGTTACCACCCGGCTGATTGAAGGGGAGTTTCCCAGCTATCAGGGATTGATCCCAAGCCATCAGCCGAACCGGCTCACCGTGAGCACCGAAGCCTTCATTAGCGCGGTGAAGAGGGTTCGCCTCATGGCTCAGGACTCGACGCCGATTCGATTGGACATGTCAAGTACTGGGCTCGATCTGTCGGCTACGACGCAAGACGTGGGTGAAGCCAGAGAACAGTTGGACGCGGCGTTTGAAGGCGAAGATCTAACGGTGGCCTTCAATCCCGAGTATTTGCTCGACGGCGCAGAGGCCGCACCTGGCGAGGAGATCGTGCTGAACACGGTTGACGCGTTGAAGCCGGCGGTAATCCGAACACCGGATTCCGAAGAGTTCCTGTACTTGTTGATGCCCGTGCGCATCAACTGAGCAGGGTGTGCGGCTCCAGCGCCTCTGGCTAGCGGATTTTCGCAATTATTCGCAGCTCGAATTGGAGTTTCCCGCAGGCACAAACCTGATTGTAGGGTCCAATGGAGAGGGCAAGACCAACCTGCTGGAAGCGATCTTCTATCTCGCTACGATGACGTCGTTTCGCGTCACCCCCACTGAAGCGCTGATCCGCACCGGTGCCGAGGCCTCCGGTGCGGTGGCAAGGGGCGAGATGATGGTGGATCAAAGGGAAATTCTCTTTGAAGCCGCGTTGAGGTCAACGGGGCGCTCACAGTTCCAAGTGAACCGTCAGAGAGTTCGCCGGCGAGATTTGCTGGGCCTGGCCCCAATTTCGATCTTCATGCCAGACGACCTAGTCCTGCTCAAGGGAGCACCCGGAGAGCGGCGTCGCTTCCTCGACAGCGCGCTGGGCCAGATTGACCCCCGGCTCGACGCCGCGAGGTCGGACACCGAGGGCATCCTGCGCCAACGGAATGCTCTGCTTCGACAAACCGGCGGACGTCTCAGCTCTGACACAGCCGTGACGTTGGATGTTTGGGACGAGAAGCTTGCCGAAGTGGGGGAGCGCTTGGCTGCGGCCCGAAGGAGCCTGGTGGCAGAGCTCAGCGTCGGGGTGGAATCGGCCTACGGTGAGATCGCCGGCCGGGCAACCCCGGTGGGTCTGGTATACGAGTCAACATGGCTGGCGGGCGAGCTGAAGGAGACGCTGAACCAAGTCCGCAGTGAGGACCTGCGTCGGGGGGCGACGACAGTGGGCCCCCATCGCGACGATATGTCTGTGGTTTTGGATGGAAGACCGGCCCGCACCCACGCCTCTCAGGGTGAGCAGCGAACCCTGGCCTTGGCGTTGCGCCTAGCTGTACACCGGGAGCTGGAGAGGGCTACCGGCCAGTCTCCGTTGCTGCTGCTGGACGACGTGTTCTCCGAGCTGGATCCTCAGCGGTCACGCGGCGTGCTGGGTGCGTTGCAATCCGAGCAGACCCTTCTGACAACGGCGGGCGCGCTGCCCGGGGACATCGACTACACCGCCCGATTTCGGGTGACAGCCGGTCGAGTTGAGCGCGAAGAGTAAGTCTCGGTTATCGAGCCGCCCGGTGGAGGCAAACTAGGACTATGGGGTGGGAACCACTGAGCAAGTCATCGGGACCAAGGCGGCTGAAAGAAGCTCTCGACCGGCTGGCATCGGGGTTGAAGGCCCCGCGGGCCCAGGTCTTGAGCATGGTTTTCGACTCTTGGGAAGGGCTGGTTGGCTCGGTTATGGCTGCCCATTCTTCGCCAGTGCGACTGGTTGGCGGCGAATTGGTAGTGGCGGTGGACGACCCCGCTTGGGCCACCGAGATGAAGTTTTTCAGCGCTGAGCTCATCAGCCGGATCAACGCCGCGGCCGAGGAAGAGGCTGTCACTTCCCTGACGGTAAGAGTCCGCCCCCGATGACGGCCGCCGGAGGCCGGTAAACGGCTCTCCGGTGAGTCAATTGGGCCCGAAAAACTGGTAGAATTTCACCATCGGAAGCAGCGCATTTGACTGACTTGCCCGCGAGGCGAACGGTTCGGCGAGAGCGTCTGCCCAACCCCCCACAAGGCCCGTCTAACAGGGCAGAAAAGCCAGGTCGTGACTAACACGTCTGAGTCTTACAGAGCCGAAGACATAACCGTTTTGGAAGGCCTCGACGCCGTCCGAACGCGTCCGGGAATGTATATCGGGTCTACCTCGGTCACCGGGCTGCATCACCTGGTGTATGAAGTAGTGGACAACGCCGTGGACGAGGCCATGGCCGGCTTCTGCACGACCATCGAGGTGACCCTGCTGGCCGATGGTGGCTGCGAGGTTCGCGACAACGGGCGGGGCATCCCCGTCGACCCCCACCCCCAGCATCCCGACATGAGCGCAGTGGCAGTGGTGCTCACCCTCTTGCACGCGGGGGGCAAGTTCGGCGGCAATGGCTACAAGGTGTCGGGCGGCTTGCACGGTGTGGGCGTATCGGTGGTGAACGCTCTGTCCATCCGTCTAGAGGTGGAGATCGATCGGGGCGGCCGTCTCCACACGATGTCGTTTGCCAATGGCGGGGAGATAACCGATGACCTGCGGGTCACCGGCGATAGTCCCGAGAATCGCACCGGGACAACGGTTCGCTTCTGGCCCGATGAGAGCATTTTCGACGATGTCCGGTTCAGGGCCCAGGGCTTGTTGGAGCGGCTTCAAATGATGGCGTTCTTGAACCGCAACCTGGAGATCAAGTTCCGCGACCTGCGTACCGACGGCACGGGCGGAGCCGACTGGACGATGTACTGCTACCAAGACGGCATCAGCGATTTCGTGCGAGAGGTGAACAGCTCCAAGGACGCGTTATTCGATGAGGTCGGCTTCTTCTCGCAGCAAGAAGACGGCGATGAGGTGGAGGTGGCCTTTCAGTGGAACACCGGCTACAACTCCGACGGGTTGCACTCCTTCGCCAACGGAATCAACACCGTTGAAGGGGGCATGCATGAGGAGGGCTTCCGCAAGGGGCTCACTCGAGTGGTCAACGACTACTGCCGGGCCAAGGGGCACCTGAAGGAGAAGGACGACAACCTGGCTGGCGAGGACATCCGCGAAGGGCTTACGGCCATCGTGAGCGTGAGGCTCAGAGAGCCACAATTCGAAGGCCAGACCAAGGCAAAGCTGGGGAATGCATCCATGCGCTCGTTGGTGGAACGGGCCACCAACGAGAAGTTGGCCGAGTGGCTGGAAGAGAACCCTTCTGATGCCCGCAAGATCGTGACCAAATGCCTCCAGGCCCAGAAGGCCCGACTAGCGGCGCGCCAGGCCCGCGACGCCACCAGGCGCAAGTCAGCTCTCGACGGAGCGGGACTGCCGGGCAAGTTGGTGGACTGCACCTCCACCGATCGGTATGAATGCGAACTGTTCATCGTGGAGGGGAACTCGGCGGGCGGGTCGGCCAAGGATGCCCGAGACCCCAAGACCATGGCCATCCTTCCCATTCGGGGAAAGATCCTCAATGTAGAGCGGGTCCAAGTTGACCGGATGCTCCGCAACACGGAAATCCAGGCACTGGTGGCGGCGATCGGCGCGGGTTTTGGCGAGGAATTTGATGGAGGCAGCGAAAACGGCAACGGAGAGGACAGCGAAGGAACTCCTCCATCTGAGTCTCGGATCCGCTATGGCAAGGTGATCCTGCTAGCCGATGCCGATGTGGACGGCAGCCACATTCGCACGCTTTTGCTTACATTTTTCTATCGGCAGATGCACAAACTGGTGGAGGAAGGCCTGGTGTACATCGCCCAGCCGCCGCTGTATTCCACTGAAGTGGGCCGGTCAAAGATCTACCTCAAAGACGACCATGCCAAAGAGGCCTTTCTGGCCGAGAACCCCAAGCACAGTGCGGAGTTCCAAAGGCTAAAGGGCCTCGGTGAGATGGACGCCGAGGAGTTGTGGGCGACCACAATGGATCCGGAGCGACGCACCTTGTTGCGGGTCTCTGTGGAACAAGCCGCGATAGCCGATGGGGTGTTCTCCAAGCTGATGGGAGAAGACGTGCAGGCTCGCAAGCAGTTCATCCAAACCAACGCCAAAGACGTCCGCTTTCTAGACATATGAACACCAAGGGATCCCGTGTCCGACGAGCCTGACATCTTGCCCGAGCCCGAGGAAGCGCGAAGCGGCGCAATTCAGGACATCGACATCCAGACCGAGATGGAACAGTCGTTCTTGGACTACGCCATGTCGGTCATCACCGCACGGGCTCTTCCCGATGTGCGAGACGGCCTCAAGCCAGTCCACCGCCGCATCCTGTGGGGGATGTACGACCAGGGGACCCGGCCCAACCGGCCCTACGTGAAGTGCGCCCGGGTGGTGGGCGATGTAATGGGCAAATACCACCCCCACGGCGACCAGGCGATCTACGACGCCCTGGTGCGCCTGGGCCAGGGATTCTCCTTGCGTCACCCGTTGATCGACCCCCACGGCAACTTCGGGTCACCCAATGATCCGCCCGCGGCCATGAGATACACCGAGTGCCGCCTTGACGAACTGGCCATGAGGCTGTTGGACGGAATCGACGAGCAGACCGTCGACTTCACCGACAATTTCGACTCCACCGAGCAGGAGCCGGAGGTGCTGCCATCGCGGTTCCCCAACCTGCTGGTGAACGGCAGCCAGGGCATTGCGGTGGGCATGGCTACCAATATCCCGCCTCACAACCTGGGCGAGGTGATCGACGCGGTCAACCACCTGCTGGAAAACCCCGAGGCCACCGACGAGAGTCTGATGGAATTTGTCAAGGGCCCGGACTTTCCCACCCGAGGCTGCATCATGGGCCTCCAGGGTATCCGGGATGCCTATACCACCGGTCAGGGGGCCATAAAGGTGCGGGCCTCAGCGGAGATCGTGGAGGGCGACTCCAAGACCAGGATCGTGGTAACCGAGATTCCCTATCAGACCAGTGCCGAGATCATTGAGAAGAAGGTGGCCGACTTGGTGAATCGCCAGGTGGTCGACGGCATCCGCCAGATCCACAACGAGTCGGCCAAGGGCCAGACCAGGCTGGTATTCGAGTTGAAGAAGGACGCTTCGGCGCTGGTGGTGCTCAACAACCTCTACAAGCACTCCCCGCTGCAAACCACCTTCGCGGTGAACATGGTGGCGCTGGCCGACGGAGTGCCCCGGACGATGACCCTGCGTGACTGCCTGGCCGCGTACGCCCGCCACCAGCAGGAAGTGGTGAGCCGTCGGACTCAGTTCCGCTTGGACGAGGCTCGGCGACGAGAGCACATCCTTGAGGGCCTTGTGCGGGCGGTGGACATGATCGACGAGATCATTGCCGCCATACGGGCGTCGGAGAACCGGGCTGTCGCCCGGGCCACGCTGATGGGCGAGCAGTTCGAATTCAGCGAGATTCAGGCCAATCACATTCTGGACCTTCCCCTAGGCCGGCTCACCCAGCTCGGCCGCCAGGAACTGAACGACGAGCTTGGCGAGAAGCGGGCGCTCATTGTGGAGTTGGAGGCTATTCTTGCCGACGACGCCAAGCTGCGAGCCGTAATCCGAGAGGAACTGTTGGAGGTGCGGGAGGCTTACGCCACCGACCGGCGCACGCTGATAACGGCCGACGATGGCGAGATCGACATCGAGGCCCTCATCGACGATGAGGATTTGATGTTCAGCTTGAGCGCAGCCGGGTACGTAAAGACGGTGGCTCCTGACGAGTTCAAAACTCAGGGGAGAGGCGGCAAAGGTGTCATTGGCGCCAACCTGAAGGACGGCGACTACATCGCCTCGCTCATCCATACCACCGCGCACGCCTACCTGATGTTCTTCACCAACATGGGTCGGGTGTATCGCATCAAAGTCCACGAGGTTCCCCGAACCAGCCGAACCGCCCGGGGCATGGCCATCGTGAACTTGTTGCATTTGCCTCCCGACGAGACCATCTCCGCGGTGATCGACACCCGGGACTACGAGACGATGCGGTACCTGCTGTTCGTGACCCGCCGGGGCGTTGTGAAGCGCACCCGGTTCTTGGAATATGACAAGACCCGTACCAAAGGGCTGATCGCCATCAACTTGAGAGAGGACGACGAGCTGGTGCGGGTGCTGCCCACCAGCGGATCGGATGACATCTGCCTGGTGAGCGCTTCGGGTCGGCTCATGAGGTTCTCAGAATCGGAAGTTCGATCAATGGGACGAACCGCAGCCGGCGTGCGTGGGATGAGGCTGCGGGGGAAGGACATAGTGGTAGCCGCCACCGCGGTGCAGCCCGAGGAGGAAATGTTGCTGGCCACCGAACAGGGCTTTGGCAAACGGGTCCTTCTCGACCAGTTCCGGTCCAAGCATCGAGGAGGCCAAGGGGTGATTGCCATGAAATTGCCCGATCAGCGAGGAACTGTGGTGGCAGCCCGGGTGGTCGCTCCTGATGATGAGGTGTTCGCGGTGGCGTCTAACGGGGTAACCATCCGAATGCCCGTGTCGTCGGTCTCGGTGCAGGGAGCTCACGCCGCCGGAGTGCGGATAATGACCTTGTCAGACGATCAGACGATGGCCGCGATCGCGCCGGTTCTATCGACGGTAGAAGACGACGAGTAATTCATCTGAGCTGAATCTTCCCCCCACAATGAGTATCGGAGCAGAGTCGTGGGCGAGCGGGGATCGATCTCGGTGCTGGGTGTAGGTATTTTGGCGGTGATCGGAATGGCAATCCTGCTGTTGGGTCAGCTCGGTGCTGACGCGGTCCGCCGGGCCCGGGCAACTGCGGTCGCCGATGCAGTGGCGATGGCCGCGGCAGCCGACCCTCAGGCTGCGGCGACGACGGCGACGGCCAATCGGGCCACGCTGGCTTCGATGGTGCAAGATGGCTTCGAGACCGAGGTGGTAGTGCGCCGCGACGGAGCGCTGGCAACAGCCAGAGCGGAGCTACTCCCAGTGGGATGGTGGCGGTGCCAGTCATTTGCGACCAGCGATCCCTTACACTTCGAGGCGTGTCCATTGACCCCGGTCGGGTGAGCGACCCATCTGCCGCGCCGTTGCCCAGCCAGGCAGTGGCGCGCCAGCCGGTCAAGGTGACCCCGAGGGAGTATCGGCGGGCAGTGCGTTTGCAGGCGCGCAAGGTGCGCCGGGTGGTCCGACACATCGAGCCGTGGTCGGTGTTGAAGATCTCGTTGATTTTCTATCTGTGCCTTTGGGTGATCGTGATGTTGGCTGGCGTGATGCTATGGAGCATCGCGGTGGGATCGGGCACCGTGGACGACACCGAGTCGTTTGTCGAGGAGCTGTTCGCACTGCAAGAGTTCAAATTCAACGCCAGCCAGATATTCCGCGGCTTTGCAATTGGCGGGTTGGTGCTGGTGGTGGCGGGCACGTTCTTCAACGTTCTGCTGTGTGTGCTGTTCAACCTCATCAGTGATCTGACTGGTGGAATGAGGGTCACGGTGATCGAGGAGGAGACAGCTCGGCAGCGGCCCCGGACTCGACCTCGCCGATTTCGTTGGCCTGCCTGGAATCCCCGAAACTAGGCTCTCTACTCGGTTTGGCCTTGGGGCTATAGCTCAGTCGGTTAGAGCGCACCCCTGATAAGGGTGAGGTCGCTGGTTCGAATCCAGCTAGCCCCACGTTGCAGATAAACCCTGGTTGCACTGTTGAGGGGGTTCGTTAGGATGGGTTTTGTGAAACTTCTGCGAAGAGCGCTGGTTGCTCTGGCAGGGGCGGCCGCCATCGCTGCCATTTTGCGTGCCCGGGGAACCGGGGGCGTACCGCCTCAGTCTGGTGGTTGGCGCCAGATCAGCGGCAGCAACTGATTCTGAACTGCTCCATCTGAGACGCATGGACATCCTGGTTGTCGGCGCGGGCGTGGTTGGTGCCGGAGTGGTGAAACACCTGGCCGACACGCCGTCAATTCCCGTCAACCGGGTTGCTGTGATCGACCGAAGTCCAGATCGGGCCTGGCACTTGGCCGGGAAACATGGGCCTCCGGTAACCGTGGGCAACTTGGGTGATCCCGCTGATGTGGTAGTCCTAGCCACTGCGTCAGGCAGCCAAGCCCGACTGGCGCGTCGGCTTCTCGACGATGGGCGGGTGGTGCTGGCCTCGTCTGACTCGGTGTCTGATGTGAGACGGATGCTGGGCATGAACGGCGCGGTTCGACAATTGAACTCGCTGGTGGTTGCCGGAGCTGGTATGGCTCCCGGGTTGAGCGACGTTCTGGCGGTTCGGGCAGCCGAGGGATTGGACCAGGTGACGGAAGTACACGTTGCCAAGTTCGGCACTGGGGGGCCGGATTGCGCACGTCAACACCACCGGGCCTTGAGCTCTCTAGCGCTGGAATGGCGGGGCGGCTGGAAGCAGCGGCCGGGTGGCTCGGGGCGGGAGCTCTGTTGGTTCCCGAGTCCGGTGGACGCGGCGGACTGCTACCGGGCGGCGTTGCCTGAACCGATACTGCTGGTTCGGAAATTCAGCAGGGCGGATCGGATTACGGCCCGCATGGCGGCTACCCGCAGAGATCGGTTTTCCTCCTGGTTGCCGATGCTGCGGCCACCGCATCCAGAGGGGAAGCTGGGCGCCGTCAGAGTAGAGGTTCGAGGGCAGCGAGATGGCGCTTGGGCGGGGCGGATTCTGGGGGTTTCGGGGCCGCCGGGCTTTGTGGCTGCTGCTGTGATGGTGAGCACTCTTGAGTTGATTGGGGCGGGGAAGGTGTCCGGTGCTGGGGTGGTGGGGCTTTCTGAAGTTGTTGATGCGGTTGAGTTCTTGGATGTGCTTGAGGGGCAAGGGGTGGTTTGTGAGGAATTTTCAGGGGTTTAGCCGTTGAGGAGGGTGCAGAGTTGCTCGTGGAAGTTTCCGTTGGTGGCCAGCCAGTCGCCGGCAGAGGGGGTATTGGCGCCGTTCCATTGGGTGACTTGGCCGCCGGCTTCGGGAACAATCACCAGCATGGGGGCTATATCCCAGACGTTGAGGCCCGGGTCGATCATGGCCTCAGTCCGGCCGGTGGCGACCAGCACATAGCCGTAACCGTCTCCCCAAGTGCGCATGCGGGCACCGGTCTGGCGTACTCGGTCGAATGCACCGTCGGGCCACCACTCGAAGCCGGAAGCACACAGATAGGATCGGCCCAATTCAGCTTGCGAACTCACCTGGCAGCGCCGGCCATTGTGATAGCAGCCCAAGCCTCGGCCGGCCCATACCGCCTCTTCGAGAGGGGGGACTGCCGCGACGCCGATGGCGGGGCCATCCTGGTCGATCATGGCCAACAACGTGGTGTACAGCGGTACGCCGCGAACAAAGCTTCTGGTGCCGTCGATGGGATCGATGATCCAAGTTCTCCCCGACGTGCCCTGCGCTTCGGGGAATTCCTCGCCGATCACGGCGTCGTCGGGGAACCTCTCTGCCAGAGCCTCTCGAAGAAACGCCTCCGCGGCCTTGTCGGCTTCGGTCACGGGGGAGCCGTCGTCCTTGCGGCTCACGGAAAGCTCGTGGTCGTTGAACCAGTCCAGCGTCAGCATTCCTGCCTGGCGAGCCAATTCGACGGCCTCGTCCAGCAGTTCGCCCGATACCGGACCGGGGTCGGTTGGCAACGTCGTCCGTTGCGACACCCCAGCATCCGACTGATCCATCATCCGAAGATGCCTTGCTCCCGCAGCGCCGACAGCCGGTCGTCGCCCAAGCCCAGCACTTCGCTCAACACCTCTTCGGTGTGTTGGCCGACGGTGGGGGCGTGGGTAGGCACGGGGAGTTCCTCGTCGAAGAACTTGACCGGGAGCGGAAGCTGTTCGCAGCCCACCTGCTCGGTGGTGAACAGCGGCAACCGGTCCTGGAACTGCGGGTCGTCGACCACATTCTTGGCGTTGTTCACCGGAGCGATAGGGGTGTTCACCCGATCGCCGAACTCCAGCCACTCGGCACTGGTCTTGGTGCGGAAAATGTCCCGCAGCTCCCGCTGCAATTCCAGATTGCCCCGGGCGTGGTCGGCGTATTTTGACCCCGGCCAGCGGTCAAAGAGGTCCATGCGATCGAGGGCCTCACAGAAGTTGCGCCAGAAAGCCTGCTCGGAGGCCATGAACAGCACATGGCCGTCGGACGACTCGTACATCTGGTAGCGGACACCCTCCCACATGCCGGCTAGACCGGGGGCCCGACGCTCATAGTCGTCCGACGGATTGCCGGTGACCTCGTCTTCAGGGCGCTCGTAGGCCTTCCATGTCTCGATGCGGTACCAGTCCATGTAGGCGGCGCCGTCGGACTGGGCCAGTTCCAGCTGGCAACCCTCGCCAGTTTCCCGGGCCCGAATGATGCCGGCCAAGAGGGCGAAGGCACCGATAAGCGGGGCGATGTTGATGCCGATATTGGGCATTTCCGGTATGCGACAGAAGCCGTCATCGTCGTAAGCGGGAGGGATGAGCCCGGCCCAAGTGTCGTAGGCGATGCCGTGGCTGGGCATGTCCTTGTAGGGGCCGGTCATGCCGTAGCCGCTGATGGTGGCGAACACGATCCGGGGGTTTACTTCTTTGAGCTGCTCGTAGCCCAAGCCCCGACGCTCCAGGGCGCCGGGCCGCATGGCCTCCACCACGGCGTCGGCGTTGCGGGCGAGCTCCAGGTACAGCTCCACGCCCTCGGGCTCGCGCAGGTTGAGCACGACGCTTTTCTTGCCCCGGTGGGTGTGCAAATGAAGAAGCGACACCCCGTTGACAATGGGCCAGGTCATTTGGCGGATGTAGTCGCCTTGGGGAGGCTCCACTTTGATGACATCGGCGCCGAGGTCGGACAAGAAGGTGGTCAAAAACCCCGGTCCGAGCAACGAGCTCTCGATGATTCGAAGACCTCCGAGGGGCGGTGCTGTGTGGCTCATGTCATTGTCCCTCCGTCAACTCTGAGGACAATCCCATTGCAGTAGCTGGCGTCGTCGCTGGCCAAGAAGGCGAAAGCTGCGGCCAGTTCAGAAGCCTGGCCTGGGCGCTCGAAGGGCATGATGCGGGCCATGAGGGTGAGATCTGCATCCTCTGGAGGGGTGAATTGGGCTCCGATTGCTGTCTCCACGCCGCCTGGGGCGATGCAGTTGACCCGTATGCCCGATCTCCCGTTGGTGATGGCCATGGTTTGGGTGAGGGCGATGACGCCGCCCTTGGATGCAGAGTAAGCGGAGCTCCACGGCTGGGCGTGCGTGCCCGCAGTTGAGGCGGTGTTCACAATGCAGCCCTGCGACTCGATCAAGTGAGGCAAACAGGCTTGGGACATGAAGTAAGTGCCGGTGAGGTTCACCCCGATAACCCGATTCCATGCTTCGAGAGTCTCGCCATCGTCGCTGGCGAAATGACCAATGCCGGCGATGTTGCACAGCACGTCGATTCGGCCATAGGCATCCACCACTTGGCTGACTGCGGGGGCAATGGCTTCCAAGTCGAGCAGATCAAGTTGAATGGCCATGTCCACGTCGTCGACCGGATCTCGGTCAATGCCCACCACGGTTCCACCCTCGGCCCTCAGCCGGGCCGCAGTGGCTTGTCCAATGCCGGAAGCCGCCCCAGTGACAATGACGACTTTGTTCTCAAGTCGGTTCATGCCCAAAGCATGGCCTATTGCAGCGGTCGACAATGCATCAGGGCAGCGCGAGCCGGTGCCTCGATGATCCCAGTCAGCATGTCCACCAGGTTGGCGGCATACACGTCTTCATCGGTGTCCAGAGGATCGCCAGCCTCGATGCGGCGAGCTCGTTCAGCCAACGAGGCGGTCATCAGCTGGATCATGGCCAGCACCCGCTCGTCCCGTTGGGCCTTGTCGCTGGCCAGGGTCCGATCCCGCAGCAGGCGCAAGATGGCGTTGAGATTGGCTGGGACGTGGGTGGGGTCGAGATCCCAGCGGGCGAATTCGGCGCTGAGCTGAGCCACGATCCTCAGATAGCACCGCCCGCTGGATGTGGACAAACGACGGGTGAGGGGTCGGATCAGAGCCTCGATGAGGACCGAAGTCCCATCGTCGCCCTCCTCGGCCCACACCTGGCTCCGCTCCTGGTCAATGGGTTCCCCGTGATCCCGCAGGATGGCGTCGAGCACGCCTTGGCGGGAGCCGAAATGATAGGAGAGCGCCGAGCTGTTCCGCTGACCGGCTGCGGCCACGATGTCCTGCACCCGTACCCGCCAGATGCCCTGGTCGGCGAATAGCCGCTCGGCTTCGGCGATCAATCGGCTTCGGGTTTCGGTGGCGTCGCGCGGCATGGCCGCTCGCTCCTCGGTCTGCGCGGCCTATTGGCCGTGGCCCAGGGGCAACAGCGCGGTTTCGGGGATGAGCTCCACGTCGATGCCCTCAGGCAGCGGGAATTGGAAGTCGGAGTAGCGGCGCTGGGCGGTAGCCCGGTAGCGGTCGGTGGAATGAACCGGATCGGGGTCGTACTCGGGGATGACCTTGGTGCCGAAGACTTCGAGCATCTCGTCGATCTCGTCGTGCTCCATGCCTTCGCCGGGGAGGCCGAATACCACCTGATCGCAGCCCACTGTCTGATAGCGAGCCACCTGCTCGCACACCTCTTCAGGGTTGCCGCACAGCATGTAGCCGCCGGCGATGGCGCCGTCGAGCATCTCGTCGGTCCATTCGATCTGCATGGGCGCCGACGGCCAAGTGATGGTGTCGGGCGACTTGGGCATGGTGTCGTGGTAGAGGTTCACCATGGTGACCAGGTAGCCCCGGCCCTTGGACTTGGCAATCTCCCGGGCCCGATCACGGTCCTCGAGGCAGATGACTGCGTTGGTCATCATCACGTTGTCGTTCTTGAACTGGCCGATCTGCTCCACCGGGCTGCCGATGGCCTCCTTGTAGGCGTCAATGCGACCCTTGAGGTTGAAAATGGGCTCGAAATTGAAGGCAATGGCGCCGATGCCCAGCGAGCCGGCCTTGGCGAACGTTGGCGGATTGCCGCATGCCACCCAGATGGGGGGGTGGCCGTTGCCGTAGGGCTTGGGCAGCACGTTGTGGGGCTTGGGCACCGAAAAGTGCTCGCCCTCGAAGCAGTAGTCGCGCTGCTCCCACATGCGGGGGATCTCGCGGATGACCTCGTCCCACATCGACTTGGTCTCCGGCGGCGTGAGCCCTCCAAAGGTGGCCACCTCGTGGCTGCCCGCTCCTCGCCCGGTGCCGAACTCGAAGCGGTTCTCGGTGATGTGGTCGAGCATGGCGGCCCGCTCGGCAATGCGAACCGGGTGCTCTTTGGCGGTGGGCAGGCTGGTGATGCCGGTTGAGAGATGAATGCGGTCGGTTTTGGCCGCCACATAGCCCATGACCGGGGCTGGGGCCGACATGTGGCTGTACTCGGTGAGACAGTGGTGCTCGCCGAACCAGACGTACTTCCAGTTGTACTTGTCGGCGGTGATGGCGTAATGGGCCTCTCGCATCAAAGCGGTGTGCTCTGCCTCGGTGTCGTGGGCTGCCGGCCCGGGAATGTAGCCGTTGACAAAAATGCCGAATTCCATGGTCTCCTCCGCGTCCTTGGGGGAAAGTGGACGGCAGCAGTTCTAATGGAAGCTATTAGAACCTGTCAAATCAATCGGAATCCACCTGGCCGCGCAGTTCCTCAATCCAGTGTTGGGCCTCGGTCCACGCAGTGGAAGCGTTGCTGTTCTGCTCTTCACTGCCCCTGGTGGTGGTGGGATAGGAGCCGAGAAACTTCACCTCGCCGTGCTTGGCCACGATGCTGGTGAGGCAGTCGGCTACCAGCTGGTCGGCGACGTGGCCTTCGAGGTCGATCAGAAAGCAGTAGTCGCCCAGAGCCTTCTTGGTGGGCCGAGACTCCAGTTTGGTGAGGTTGATGGAGCGGGCCGCGAACTCAGCGAGGATGCCCATCAGAGACCCCGACCGGTCGGCGCGCTGGAAGACCACGATGGAGGTCTTGTCGTTGCCGGTGGGGGCGGGCACGCCGGACTTCGACACGGCGACGAAGCGGGTCTGGTTTTCGGGATGGTCCTCGATGTCGGTGGCGATTAGCTCGAGTCCGTAGATCTCTTGGGAAAGGGCGGTGCCGATGGCGGCGGCGGCGACGTCTTGGGAGATGGCCAGGTCGCGGGCCGCCGCCGCGGTGGAGTTGGCTGCTATTTCTTCGGCGTGGGGCAGGTTGTCAATCAGGTATCGCCGGCACTGCGCGATGGCCACGGGAAAGCTGATGACGCGCTGGACTCCGTCCATGGAGGCGCCGGGAAGGCCGAGAAGGTGAAGGCGGACATCGATGATCACCTCTCGTTGGATGAGCAGATCATGCTCGAAGATCAGGGCGTCGAGGGCGACATTTACCGTGCCCTCTATGGAGTTCTCGATGGCGGTGAACCCCAAGTCGACGCGTCCGGACGCGGCAGCTTCGAGCACCTCGGGGATTGATCGGCACAGCAGGTGACCGATTTCAGCCAGGTCGGGTTGGGTGAGAAGTGCTTCCTCGGTAAACGTGCCCGGAGGTCCGAGATAGGCCACTTGGCAATTGGATCGGGCAGAGCCAGTCACAAAGGGGCAGGATAGTGGTATTGAGAAACGCCGTCGCGGTGAGAAAATGGCAAGGACTCTTGGCGAGAACTTCTAGAAGGGGCGGGATAACGAGGTGGATGAGGCTTTTCTTCGGCAAATGATGGACGACGTGCGCCGCGGCGCGCTATCGGCCGATGACGCCGTTCGGCAATTGCGGCGGCTGCCGTTTGCCGATTTGGGATTTGCCCGGATTGATCATCATCGCAGCCTCCGCCAGGGTCTGGCCGAGGTTGTGTACGGGCCGGGCAAGACGCCCGACCAGTGCGCGGCCATCGTGAAGGAGCTGCTCGATCAACCAGGCGGTCCTGTGCTGTTGACCCGGGCCTCAGCGGGACAGACCGCCGTCGCGCTGGCCCTCAATCCCGAGGGGGAGCGCTACGACACCACGGTGGTTTGGCGGCTGGCGCCGCCGCGGCCCGAAAGGGTGGTGTTGGCCGCGGCCGGTACCGCCGATCTACCGGTGGCCGATGAGTGCAGCGTGGTGCTGGCCGCCCACGGACTGGCGCCGCAGCGGCTGAACGATGTGGGGGTGGCCGGACTTCATCGGATTCTCCATGAGGTCGACTCACTGGCCGAAGCCGACGCCGTGGTGGTGGTAGCCGGGATGGAAGGGGCCTTGGCCTCGGTTGTGGGCGGGCTCACAATGGCGCCAGTGGTGGCGGTGCCCACCAGTGCGGGATACGGCTCCTCGCTGGAAGGAGTCACACCGCTGCTGGCCATGATGTCGTCATGTGCCGCGGGCGTGACCGTGGTGGGGGTGGACAATGGATTTGGGGCGGCCTGCGCGGTGCTGCGGCTGTTCAAGACGAGGGATCGAGCAGTGTCGTCGGCAGGGTTGAAAGATGGCTGAGCCGGCTGGCATTGGCTGGTTCCATTGTTTCAGCGGAATCGCGGGCGACATGGCTATGGGGGCGCTGATCGACGCCGGGGCCGATGTGGTCGAAGTGCGGGAGATGTGTGACCTGCTGCCCTTGGGCGGGTGGGATCTGCAAGCTCACCCCACCCAGCGAGGGGGTATCGCGGCCACCGACGTGCGGGTGCTCACCCAGGAGACGTCGGTGGTGCGCACGGCCAGCCACATCAACGCTCTCATCGGAGAGGCTCGTTTGCCTGACCGGGTGGCCGACCGGGCGCTGGCGATATTCGATGCCCTGGCCCGGGCCGAGGGCAAGCTGCATCGTCGACCACCAGAGCAGGTCCATTTCCACGAGGTAGGCGGGTTGGACGCCATCATTGACGTGGTAGGCACCTGCGCCGCGCTAGAGGTATTGGGGATCGACGAGGTTCACTCCAGTGCAGTGGCCTGTGGGCGGGGAATGATCCGCAGCGCCCACGGGCGGCTGCCCAATCCGCCTCCTGCGGTGGTGGAATTGCTAGTGGGGTGCCCGACGTTCGGCTTGGATGTTGGCTTGGAGCTGACCACGCCTACCGGGGCGGCAATTCTTTCGGCGCTGGCGGAAGGCTGGGGGCCCATGCCCCCGATGACGATTTCGGCGAGCGGGTTTGGCGCGGGCGATAACCAACTGGAGGACCGTCCCAACCTGACCCAGGTGGTGGTGGGGACGATGGCGGCGTCTCGCCCCGCGGGCCAGCCGGTGATGCTGTTTGAGACCAACGTGGATGACGCCACCGGGGAAACACTGGCCCACACGGTGGCAGTGTTGATGGATTCGGGGGCCCATGATGCTTGGATCACGCCGATCATCATGAAGAAGGGCCGACCGGCTTACACGGTGAGTGCGTTGGCTGATCCTGCGGTGGGCGATCAGGTGGCGGCCACGCTGGCGGAGGAGACGGGCACGCTAGGGGTGCGGGGGCAGTTGATCGAGCGTTGGCCCCGGGCGCGATTGGAGCATGAGGTTGACGTGGACGGGCGAAGGGTTCGGGTGAAGGTGAGCGCCGGGCGCGTAAAGGTGGAGCACGATGAGGCGGTGCGGGCTTCCAAGCTGTTGGGGTTGCCGGCGCGTGAGGTTGTGTCGTTGGCGGAGGAAGCTTGGCGGCGGCAGGGGGACGACGAGCCAGTTGCCTAGTATCGAAGAAATGGAAAACGACCGGTTGTACTTCAGGCAGCTCTTGTCGGGGCGGGATTTGGCTCTGGGAGACATGATGGCCCGGCAGATGGTGAACTTCGTCTATTTGATCGGGGATCGGGAGACGGGCGAAGCGGTAGTGGTGGATCCGGCTTACGACCCGCAGGGGATCGTGGATCTGGTCGAGGCTGATGGGATGCGGCTTACGGGGGTGTTGGCCACGCATTGCCACCCCGATCATGTGGGCGGGTCGATGATGCAGTTCTCCATCGCGGGGGTGGCCGAGCTGTTGGATCTGGTGTCGGTTCCGGTGCATGTGCAGGCTGACGAGGCCCGCTATGTCACCATGACCACCGGTATCGGGGAAGACGATCTGTGTCGGCACGAAAGCGGTGATGTGTTGTCGGTGGGGGAGGTGGACATCGAGATGATCCACACGCCGGGCCACACTCCCGGGAGTCAGTGCTTTTTGACCAACGGGCGTCTGGTGGCTGGAGACACGCTGTTCTTGGAAGGGTGTGGGAGGACCGATCTGCCGGGAAGCGATCCGGCGGCCATGTATGAGAGCCTCACCCAGCGCCTGGCCCGGGTTCCCGACAGCGCCACTCTGTATCCCGGCCATCTGTACTCGCCCCAGCCGTCGGCTTCGATGGGTGAGACCCGGCGCACCAACTATGTGTTCATGCCCCGCTCGGCCGAGCAATGGCTGGCTATGTTCGGGGGCTAATCGAGGTGGGCTCGTCGTTGACCGACGGTTCTCTAGCCGCTCTGGACCCCCATGTGGCCGGCCCGCTGGAAGAGTTGGTGCAGGCTCTTGATGGGGTTGGGCTGGATCCCGGATTGCTGGAGCTCTGCGGTGCCCGTATTGAGCAGATGATCGAAGGTGAGGCGTTGGTTGTGTCTCCCCAAGACGACCGAGAAAGGGTCGTGTTGGCGTTCACCGAGCAATACGTGCTGGATGCCCACGGCGTGACCGACGAGTTGTGCGCCGAGTTGAACACCCATCTGTCGCCGCCGGAGTTGGCTGCACTCACCACCGCAATTGCCACGTTCGAGGCTCTGGCTCGCAGCCGGGCCGCATTGAAGGGAGTCATGGAATGACCAGGATCGCCATTCCCGAAGGCGGAATGTCGCTGTTCGACCACCAGCCCGAGCTGTTTGCGGTGTTCAACCGCTTTTACGGCACGCTGTGGAGCGAAGGGCAGCTCGACCAGGCCACCAAAGAGGTGGGCCGGCTCCGAAATGCGCGGGTCAACGACTGCAACATTTGAAAGAACCTCCGCTTCGCAGGTGCGAAGCAGCAGGGACTGACCGAAGAACTGGTGGAGCAGATAAAAGACGACTACGCCGACAGTGATCTGCCGAAAAGGTTGAAGCTGGCTTTGCGGATGGCCGACGCGGTGATCACCGACCCATCGGGGCTGAGCGAGGCGGATCAGAATGCGCTGAGCGAGGAGTTTACCCCAGCCGAGTTGGCTGAACTGGCCCTGACCGTGGCCATGGCCGCGGGGTTCTCCAAAGCAGCCATTGCCTGGGGTCCGCCCCCGGTCATCCCGGTGACCGAAATCCCCACCCCCACCCCTGAGGGGACGGTTGGCTGAGGCCAACAGTGCGCGAGGGGGGACTTGAACCCCCACGTCCTTGCGGACACAGGAACCTGAATCCTGCGCGTCTGCCAATTCCGCCACTCGCGCTGGTTGTCGGGGTGGTCAGCGTACAAGACGGGCGAACAGAAGATTGAGCCGAAGTACGTAGCCGAATGCCAATCTTGATGGATGCTGGTTATAGTCCTGCGCAAAGTGGGGGCACCACGGTCATGGAACTCTGATGATCCGGCTAGAGGCGGGACAAGCCACCGATAGAGGCCGACGTCGAGAGAAAAACGAAGACTCGATGCTGGTTGAAGGGGAGATCTTCGCGGTCGCTGACGGGTTGGGGGGTCACCAAGGCGGAGAAGTGGCTTCGGCCTTGGCGGTTGAAGTGCTGGCTGCCCGCATCGAGACCGAGGTTAAGGCCCGGACCGGAGATCGCCGCCGACACCTGTTTGCCCGTCGACCGAATGAGTCGCCGGCGCCGACGCTCGATGAGCTGGTGGATGCGGTGGATCAGGCAAACGAAGAGATTTTGGCCAAATCCACGTCGAGTCCCGAGCTGGATGGGATGGGTACGACTTTGTGTGCGTTGGCGGTGGTCGAGCACGAACAGAGCCAAGCGTTGGCGGTGGTAAACGTCGGCGACTCCCGGGTGTATCGCTGCGATGACAGCGGATTCCACCAGCTCACCGAGGACCATACCGTGGTGCAGGAGATGGTCAAAGCCGGCATCCTCACTCGCCAAGAAGCAGAAGTCCACATGTACCGGCACCATCTCAGCCGGGCTCTGGGCATTGAGTCGAAGGTAGTGGTGGACGACTGGGTTCTGAAGCCGGTTAGCGGCCATCGCTATCTGCTTTGTTCCGACGGTTTGACCAACGAAGTGGCCGATCGGGACATCCACGCAATCCTGCTGCAATTCGAGTCGCCGACAGAGGCGGCCGATGCATTGGTGAGCCAAGCCTTGCAGCACGGTGGAAGCGACAACGTAACGGTGGTGATCGTGGACGTAGCCGACGTCGCCCTACCCTAAAACGGGCAGGTCAAGAAGTACGCTATTTCTGCCATGCCAGACAACGGTCAGGAGCTTTTGGGCGGTCGATACCAGCTGCGAAGCCAGATTGCTCGCGGCGGTATGACCGACGTCTTTTTGGGGCATGACACCCTCTTGTCGCGGCCCGTGGCCATCAAGCGCTTGTTCCCCGAATTCGCTGCTGATCCGAGCTTCGTAGAGCGATTCCGGCGGGAGGCGACGGCGGCCGCCAACCTCAGCCACCCCAACATTGTGGCGGTGTATGACTGGGGTTCGGCCGAAGGCACGTACTACATCGTCATGGAGTACATCGAGGGCCAGAGCTTGGCCGAGCTGTTGCGCTCGGATGGTCCATTGCCGCCTGAGCATGCCGCAGAAATCGCTTTGTCTGTGGCAGCGGCATTGGGATTTGCCCATAACAACGGAGTCATCCACCGTGATGTGAAACCGGGCAACGTGTTGCTGTCGCCCGACGGCAAGGTGAAGGTCACCGACTTCGGGATTGCCATTGCCGCATTCGGGGGAGCTGAGTCGAATCTCACCCAGACCGGCTCAGTAATGGGAACGGCCACCTACTTCTCCCCAGAACAAGCCCAGGGGCAGTCACTAGATCACCGCAGTGATCTGTATTCGCTGGGGATCGTGCTGTACGAGATGCTGTGCGGTCGGCCCCCGTTTACCGGCGACAGCTCGGTGGCGGTGGCCTACAAGCACGTCCAGCAAGCAGTGCCCGCTCCCTCGTCGCTGGGGGTTGTACTGCCGGAGTCGCTAGAGGCCATCACCATGAAATTGTTGGCCAAGAATCCGACACAGCGATATCCGACTGCTCGAGATCTCCAACGAGATTTGCGGCGATATCGAGAAGGCCGCCACCAACTGTCAGCTCGCAAGCAGCCGGATGAGACCCCGTCAGCGGCTGAGACTCCGCTGGCTGAGGAAGCTAAACAGCCCGCGGGTGCCCAGCAAGCTTCCCCCCCGCCCGCCTCCGGCGGGCCGCCCCAGCCCCCAGCCGACCAGCCTCCGGCCCCTCAATCGCCATCCCCTCAGCCTGCGGTGCCGGTGACAGTGTTGGAGCCCTCTTCGCGTGCTGGTTTATACACCGCGGCCGCGGTGATATTCATTGCTGTGGCCGTGCTGGTGTTCTTCGTGCTTTCGAACGTTCTCGATAACGGCGATGAAGTCGCCCCACCAGCAGTGACCGTTACCCCTGTCCCCCTGGTTTCGGTGCCCGATGTGGTGGGGCTATCTAGCCAGGCAGCCATCCGAGAGCTTCGGGCTGCCGGATTCGTGGTCAGCCAAATCTTCGAGCCCAGTGAGACGGTGGAGGCCAACGAAGTGATCTCTCAGGCCCCGGCGGCGCTAGGCGAGATGGAACAGGGCGGCGAAATCGAGATCACAGTGAGCTCAGGAGCGGTTCCGGTGGCAGTGCCCGGCGTGGTGGGCCAGAACGCCAACGACGCCGCCCGCTTCCTGCAAGACCGCGGGTTCGCAACAGAATTGCGAGTGGAGACAGGGTCTACCGCACCGGCTGGTCAAGTGCTACGCCAAGAACCTGCCCCCGGAAGCGAGGTGGCACCGGGCAGCACAGTGGTGCTTCATGTGGCGGAGGGGATTCAGCCCGTGGAAGTCCCCGATGTCAAGGGAATGACCTTGCTGCAAGCCACCCAGGTCTTGGCCCAGGCCGGGCTGGCGGTTATCGACGAGCCCGTCATGGAGCCATCCCAGGAGGTGGAGGAAGGTTTGGTGATCGGCACTGAGCCCGGACCCCCCGTGTTGCTGTTGCCCGACACCCCGATCACCATCGTGGTTTCCACTGGACCGGATTACGTGGCGGTGCCCAGTCTGATAGGGCTGAATCCGGAGACAGCCGTGCAGCGGTTGGCCGAGTTGGAATTGATACTGATCCAGCCGGTTCCCGAGTGCGATTTCCCCAATGACGCCGAGCAGTTGGTTGGTCGAATCATGGGTCAGGTCCCTCCTGCCGATGAAGAGCACCCACTGGGGACGGAGGTGAACGCGTGTTTGGGGCAGCCGACTTCGGTGGTGCAGCCCCCGGCGACCGTCGGTCCAGGGCCCACGAGCGGCCCAGTCGAGGTGCTCACTCCCCGCCAAACTGAGGCCAGGAATGCGGCTTCGCAGGTGAATTTGAGGTCCATTGCCGCGGCAAGCCAACCAGGGGCATTGGGTAGCATCGCCAACTGGAACGCCTTGTCTGGCAGGTTCCAATCAGAGTGCGGTGCGTTGGCTGGGACCTACTCCGACATCCCGGGATTCTCGGTGGAGTGGAATCTGGAACCCCCATATCCGATGCCGGCCGCGGCGGCGAATGCCGCCAACTGGACCGAGGGGATCGATGGCGACACGCCCGGCGTCGATGATGGCTGCGCGGTGTCCTGGAACTAGGAATCAGGGGCTCGCTGAGGTCTGGGCCAGGAAATTGGACAACATGTCGTGGCCAGAAGCGGTAAGGATCGACTCAGGATGGAATTGCACCCCTTCCACCGGGTGATCGCGGTGGCGTAGCCCCATCACCAGCCCGTCGTCGGTCTCCGCAGTAATGGTCAAGACTTCGGGTACCGAAGACCGCTCCACAATGAGCGAGTGGTAGCGGGTGGCCTCTAGGGGATCGGGGAGTCCGGCAAAAATTCCCTCCCCGGTATGGTTGATGATCGACGTCTTGCCGTGCATGACTTGGGGGGCTCGGATTACCTGCCCGCCAAAGACCTCGCCAAGGCACTGCAATCCAAGGCATACGCCGAGCACTGGTCGGACGCCGCAGAACTCTTTGATGAGGGCATTGCTCAAACCAGCGTCGGAAGGGCGTCCTGGCCCGGGGCTGATGAGGACGCCGTCGGGGTCCAAGTCGAGGGCTTGCTCCAGGGAGAGGGCATCGTGGCGAAAGACGATTGGTTCAGCCCCCAGTTCACCCAGATACTGAACCAGGTTGTAGACGAAAGAGTCGTAATTGTCGATCACCAGAATTCTGGAACTCACGGGTGCCAACGATATCGGGGACCGCTGACCACGAGTGCCGGATAATTCGGGGTCTATCCTTGGCCCATGTCCAAGCCGACTAAGCGCAGAGTGCAGGGCGGGCGGGTAACGCCAAGGGGTACCCGGCCCGAGAATGAGGCCGCGCCCCGGGTGCCGGCCTCCGCCGAGAAGATCAGCCCAATCTGGGTGCCGGTGTTGATGATCGCCTTGTTGGCGCTGGGCGCCATCGTGATCGTGCTCAACTACGTGGCGCTACTGCCCGGCGACACCAACAACTGGTACTTGCTGGCCGGTCTCGGACTGCTGCTAGCGGGAATGCTGGTTGCCACCCAGTGGCATTAGCAGCCGGGTTGCCTTCAAGTCACGTCTTAGTTACGAGGTTGTAGTTTGTGCCCAGATTTGTTCACAGCCTGTGGACAACCAATTGCGCGGTTGATAAGTGGCTATTCGTCAATGGGGGCGAGCAAATCCATGTCGTCGCCGCAATGCCGAGGGGGCTCGGGGTCTTCTTCAGGGGCGACGGTCATGCGGACTTCGGCGTAGCAGATTGAGCACCGGTAGGTGATTTTGACCCTGCGCAGTTCACCGGGAGGCGGCGGAGGGGGAAGGGGCTGGCGAATCATCAACAGCACGCCGATGCCCACCCGGATGAGGATCATCCCGGCAAGGGTGGCAATGAGCACGCTTAGCCACAGGGGCACCTCATAAGCGTAGGCGTGCCAGTACTGTGGACCCATGGACGAGATGAATTTGGCAATGCTGCTGTTGCGGGTGGGCATCGGGCTCACCTTCGCCGCCCACGGGTACGGCAAGATCTTTCAGGGCGGGCGAATCCCCGGTACCGCGGGCTGGTTCGACAGCATGGGGATGAAGCCGGGCAAGCTGCATGCCTGGATGGCAGCGCTCACCGAGATCAGCACAGGGTTGTTGCTGGCATTGGGATTCCTCACTCCGCTGGCGGCCGCCGGAATGGTCGGAGTCATGGTGGTGGCCGCCTGGACTGTACACCGCCACAACGGATTCATGATCGTGCGGGAAGGATGGGAGTACACCTTTGTGCTGGCTTTGGTTGCCGTGTCAGTGGCCACCTTGGGGCCCATGGAGTGGTCGGTGGACAGCGCCCTGGGAATCGATGACGACTGGGACGGATACGTTGGCCTGGCCATCGCAGCGGGAGGCGGCGTGCTGGCGGGGTTGACCCAGCTCGCCCTGTTCTACCGCCCTCCGAAGCCTGAGGAAGCCACCTGAACAGTGAGCGATACCAATGTGGTCCTGTTGGACCACAGCGATTTGCGGCGCTACGAGATCCACATTCTGGAAGGACTGGGGGTTCCCTCCGATCAGGCTGAGATCGTCGTGGACAACCTGGTGGAAGCCGACTTGCGGGGGGTGGACTCCCATGGCGCCCACTTGATTGAGCTGTACGTGGACCGGCTGCGATCGGGCCATCTGCGCCCGGTCACCGAAGTGGAGGTTGTACGCGACGACGGCGCCACCGTGATGATGGAGGGCGGTATCGGATTCGGGCAGGTGTCAGGGGTGGCGGCCATGGAACTGGCCGTCGAACGGGCCAAAGCCCATGGGGTGGCGGCGGTTTCTGTTCGGGAGGGCACCCACTTGGGGGCGTTGGCCTATTACACACTTCCCGCGGCTGAGGCTGGCTGCTTCGCGATGGCAGTGCAAAACGGCCCGGCCATCGTCCCTCCCTATGGAGGGCGGACGGGCATCTTCTCCACCAATCCGTTCTCCTGGGCGGTTCCCGCAGGGGAAGAGATGCCGGTGGTGTACGACATCGCGACAACCGCGGTGGCCGGAAACAAGATCCTGCTGGCTAAGAAGCGGGGCGACCCGACCATTCCCGAGGGATGGGCCAACGATGAAATGGGCCGCCCCACCACGGACACCGCCGCCGCGTCGGCTCAGAATCTGTGCTGGTTTGGGGGTTACAAGGGATTTGGCATAGCCCTGATGGTGGAGGTGCTCTCGGGCATTGTCGCCGGAAGCAGCTTCGGCCACACCGAGCAAACCGAGAGCGAACTGGTGGGGAACCGGAGATTGGCCAAGGGATGGATGTTCTTGACCCTGGACTTGGAGCGATTTTGCGGATTGGACCGATTTCGGGAGCAGATGGACCAGCTCATTAGGGATGTTCACAACACCGAGCGAGCTGATGGGGTGGACCGGATCTATGTGCCTGGCGAAATCGAGCACGAGAACCGGGCCGAACGCCTGGTTTCAGGGATCCCGCTGCCGGTGGCGCTGGTGGAGGAGATCAGCGTCATAGGGGCGGACTTCGGCCTGCCCCCATTGGGTTCTTGAATTCAGCCGTCTTGCTCGAAGACAACCTTGATGGCGCCTCGAGAGCCGGCCTCCGCGGCGTGGGCGATGGCCTCCCGGTAGCGATGCAGGGGATACCGGGCGGAGACCAGCTGTTCCAGGTTGGCTGAGGCCACCAAGTCGAACGCCATCTCGAAGCTGGTGGCCGTCCTTCCGCCATGGAGGAATTCCGTTCCGTAGGTGTAAGCGCCCACCATTTCGGTCTCGCGATGCCACAGCCCCGTCAGGTCGATGCGGGCCGATTCCGGCATGCCCAACAGCACCACTCGCCCCCGAGGCCGAGTGATGGCAATGGCATCGGCCACGGATCCGGGATTGCCCACGGCGTCAATCGTGATGTCTACGCCACCCGACAGGTAGTCGCCCAGCATCCGACAGCCGCAGAACCTCCGCGCAGCCCGGCGCACCTCTCGGGGGTCGACCACGATGTCGGCGCCTAGGGCAGTGGCCAGATCCCGCTGGTGGGGGTATTTGGCGGTGGTGATAACCGTTCCGGCTTCCGTCAGCGACCGCAGGGCGGCCAGCGAGCACAGTCCCATCGTTCCTGCTCCCAGCACCGCCACCGAGTCCCCCGGCTGGACTTGGGCCTTGAGGGCGGCATGGACCCCGCCGGCCGCGGGTTCCAGCATTACTGCTGCTTCATCGGTGAAGTTGTCGGGGACCAGATGAAGCTGGCTCTGATGGGCGACCAGCGCTTCTCCCCAACCACCGCCTGTGCTGGAGCAGAAGCCGATCTGGATGCCGTCCTTGATAGCGCCCCCGAGCAGGTAGCCGTAGTCCTCGCCGTCGCCGGGGGCAGCACCGGGGAAGGGGAGGGGCTCGTCTCGAGCCGCCGGTCCCAGAACCGGCTCGAGAGCCAGTCGGCGGCCATCATCGTCGACTCCTACCACCTCATGGCCGGGTACGAACGGGAACGACACCAACGGCTCGAAATAGCGGGAGGACCGGCCTTCCACGGTGGCCAGGTCCGAGCCGCAGATGCCAGTCAGCCGGGGTCGAATCGTATGCCAATCAGGTCCGGGCAACTCCGGCGGGTCGATGTCGCGCAGTCGCAGGGGTCCAACGCCGCCCCCCGCGCCGGGCACTACCCGCGAAGCCGCCGCGGCGGCCACATAGCGGACGGGCTTTCGCTCGAAGACCAGAGCCTCCATTCGATCAGTCTTGCCGTGAGTTCAGGGCCAGGACAACCAAACGGGGTATTGCCGGCAAACCTGACTGTGGCATTCTCAGAGGTCGACGTATTTGGCCGGGTCGCGGGGCGATCCGCGGTAGCGCACTTCGAAATGGAGATGGGGACCGGTGGACCACCCGGTGCTGCCGACGAAGCCGATGGTCTGGCCGATCTCAACCTGCTGGTTGAGGGACACGTTGTACTGCGAGAGGTGGGCGTACAGCGTGGTCCATCCACCCCCGTGGTCGACGATGATGGTGTTCCCGTAGCCCTCGCGGGATTTGACTTGGATAACGGTCCCGGAGGCGGCCGCAAAGATGGGGTCGCCCATGTGGTTGGCGAAGTCGACCCCGGCGTGGAAGCGAACATAGCCGAAGATGGGGTGGACCCGGTTGCCGTACCCTGAAACGACCTCCCCTTCCACTGGTCTGAAGAACTCAGGGGGAGCGGGGATCTGGATGTCATCGAACTGGCCGGAGCGTTCCTGCTCGGCCAGTCGGGCCAAGTCCTCTTGGCGCTGGCGCTCCAGTTCAGCCAGTCGGGCCAGTTCGGCCTCGCGCTTGCGCCGCTCTTCTTCCTGGCGGATCCGCTCTCTCTCGCGCTCGATCTCGTCTTCGATTTCTTCGATGTTCTGCTCGAGTCCAGATATCTCGCCCTCTATGTCGGCCTGTTCTTGGGCTTCGAGAGCGATTCTCGCTTGAAGGAGTTCTCGTTTTCGGTTCCACTCCTCTTGGAGCTTCTGCTGGGCCTCCAAAAGATCGGCCAGCTCCGTCAGCGCATCGTTTATCTCGGTTTGAGCCTGTTCGATCTCGGTTTGAGCCTGTTCGGCTTGCTGCACCGAAGCCTGCTGGTCGTCGTAGGCCCGGCGCAGCCGGTCAATGAGAACCTGGGCGTCGGCCCCCAATTCCTCAACATAGAACTGGCGGCGAGCATTGCGGTTGGGGTCGCCGTCTTCCAGGAGGAAGTTGGGCTCGTACACCAAGTCGAGATAGATCGCCACCACTTGGTCTTGTAGTTGCAGCCGGATTTCTGCGATCTCCAACTCCAGATCGCCAGCCCGCTCCTGCGCGTCAGCTACACGCTTCTGTGCCGCCGTTTGGGAGAGTTCCAACGCTCGTAGCCGGGTTTCTGCGGCTGCAATCCAGGAATTGACCTGATTGAGGTGCTGGTCGACCTCTTCGATCAGGGCATTGGTCACGTCTAGTTCCCGGATGGCGAACAGCGACTCCCGCTGGAGAGCGAGCTGTTCTTGCCGCCTCTCTTCGATTTCCCGCTTCTTGTCTTCGATCTGCTGCTGCCGCTCTTCGAAGAAATCGTCTTGGGCCGCACCGGGGGCGCTGAGTGCCAGCGGCAACAAGACCGCTAGCAGGACAACGATCCGGACGACTTTGGGCATAGGGAGCTATCGCATCTCGCGGCGGCGGGGACAAGTACAAACGTAACTAAATTGCAACATTATTCCAAGCACCCCTCGACTAGTTCAGTGTGACTGATGTTGTGATTGTGGTCAATGACATAGGTGCTATTGGCGCGGTTTCTCCGGTCGTTCATGTGGTGGATACCCTGAGGGCATGGCCAGCGGATCCGACCTCCTAGATCGTCGAGAGCGAGTTGTTCTCGCCGAAGATTTGGCCGGAGTGGCTGAGGGAACCTCGGGCGAGGTGATGCTGCACACCGGCATGCGCTGGCTGCGCTATTGGGTGCGGTTCGACAGCGGAGCTGAACGGGGCTCAATCCATCGCGACAAGCTGGTCAGGGAAGCCGAATGGGAGGATTTCCTGATCAAGCGGGCCGAAGCTGAGGCTGCGGCCGAAGTTGCCGCCGAGTCCGGGGGTGAATTGGGCAGCGACTCTGGTGACCAGCCGGACGCAGCCGTAGATGATGGGGCAAACGAGGACGTGGTGATTAACGACGCCACGGTGCCGGCGCATCTCCTGGCCCGCAGCGCTTCAGCTCGCGAGCGTCTCGGCGGATAGTTGAGCCGCTAGCCCAGCGCGGCCGCTCCAGAGGTGACTGCGGAGAGCAGGGCGGGGGCCGTCGGAAGGATCTGATCGAGGTAGAAGCGGCTGGAAGTCTGCTTCGCCCCCCAGAATTCAGCCCGCTGAGGTTCGGCTGCCTGGAGACGTTGGGCCGTGTCCCAGGTTTGCGCCATGACCCATCCGCCGACGGTGAGGCCGAGCATCTGGAGAAACGGGGTGGCCCCGGCCAGAGCGTCATCGCCGGGGTGCTCACCCAACCAGCGGGCGGAGTCGGCCACGGCTGCGACCGCTTGGTCCAAGTTCTTGTCCAAACCGGTCATTTCCTCCAGCAGGGAAGCCAGAGGAGCGCCATCGGCCATTGGGAGCTTGCGTCCGATCAAATCGATGGCCTGAATGCCGTTGGTTCCCTCGTAGATGGGGGCGATGCGGCTGTCGCGCCAATGCTGGGCGGCCCCGGTTTCCTCGATGTATCCCATGCCGCCGTGTACCTGGATGCCCAGCGACGCCACTTCGACGCCCTGGTCGGTACACCAGGCCTTCGACACCGGGGTGAGCAATTCGGCCCGCTGTTGGGCTCGTAGGCGTTGGTCCGGGTCGGGATGGCCGGCAGCGCGGTCGGCCGCGGCGGCGTTGAGAAGCAGTAAGCCCCTCATGGCCTCCGTGCGGGCCCGCATGTCCAGCAGCATTCGGCGCACGTCGGGGTGTTCAACTATCGGTGCTTGGATTCCGGGCTCGGTGTCGGCTCGGCGCCCTTGGCGCCGGTCGGCGGCGAAGGTCGCCGCTTGCTGGTAGGCCCGCTCGGCCACCGCTAGGCCTTCGAGCCCCACCAACAGGCGGGCCTTGTTCATCATGGTGAACATCAGGCGCATGCCCTCGCCCTCTTCCCCCACCAACTCACCGATTGCCCCGTCGAGTTCCATCACGCAAGTGGGGCTGGCGTGGATGCCCACCTTGTGCTCAAGCCCGATGCACCGAATTGCGTTTCGCTCGGCCAGCGCGCCGTCGTCTTCCACCAGGTACTTGGGCACGATGAACAAGGAGATTCCCCGGGTGCCCAACGGCGCGTCGGGGGCGCGAGCCAGCACAATGTGAACGATGTTGTCGGCCATGTCGTGGTCGCCCCACGTGATGAAGATCTTCTGACCCCACAGGCGGTAGCTCCCGTCGCCTTGGGGTTCGGCTCGAGTGGTGAGCGCGCCGACATCGGAGCCGGCTTGGGGTTCGGTCAAGAGCATGGTTCCGGTCCAGGCGCCGCTGGTGAGCGGGGGCAGCCAGCGGTTCTTTTGCTCGAAACTGCCGTGGACGCTGAGGGTGCCGATGGCGCTCTGGCTCAGCATCGGGCACAGCGAGAACGCCATATTGGCCGATGTGAACATCTCTTGGATGGCCACGTCGACAACCAGCGGAAAGCCGGCCCCGCCGTGTTCGGGCTGGGCCGAAACTGCCGTCCAGCCGCTTTGGGCATACTGCTGGTAGGCCTGACGGAATCCCTTGGGAGTAGTGACGTCGCCGTTGGTGTTGAGCTCGCTGCCGACCTCATCGCCCATTCGATTGATGGGGGCCATAACCTCGGCCGCTAGCCGCCCGGCCTCAGCTAGGAGGTCTTCGGTGTGGTCGAGTCCGGTATCGGTCCATGCCGGCATTTGGGCCAGATCGTTCAAACCGGCGATGTAGCGCAGGGCGAAGGCGATGTCGTCCAAGGGTGGTGAATAGGTGCTCATGTCAGTCTTCAGGGGGGTTGTCGGGAATCAACGACGCCAGCAACTGCTGGGCAGCGGCGGCAGGAGAGAGCTCGTGGCGCTCGACGAGGCTCAGCGCAGACTCACTGGACTGGTCTTCGACGATGCGGTGAGTCCGGTCGCGCAAACCGAGCTCGACCCGGTCGACCACTTCGCTGCGACGGCGTCGGCAGCGGCGGCGAACCAGCTCGCCGGAGTGATTCAGATACGAGGTGTGACGCTCGACTTCTGCCCACAAATCGTCGATGCCCTTCCCCTCGGTGGCAGTGGTCAAAACAATGGGGGCCCGCCAGTCACCCCGGTGTCCGAGATCGAGCATCAATTCCAGGTCCCGGCGGGCGCCGCGGGCGTCAGGGCGGTCGGCCTTGTTCACGACGAAGATATCGGCCACCTCCAACAACCCGGCCTTGTTGGCCTGCACCGCGTCGCCCCAGCCGGGAGTCACTACCACCACGGTGGTATCGGCCGCGGCGGCGATGGTTACCTCCACTTGGCCAACTCCAACGGTCTCCACGATGATCGGGTCGTAGCCGGCCGCGTCGAGCACCCGGACTGCGTCGGGCACGGCCACCGCCAGCCCACCGGCGTGTCCCCGCGTGGCCATCGAACGAATGAAAGTATTGCTGCTGACGTTGTTGTCCATTCGGATGCGGTCGCCCAAAATGGCCCCTCCGGTCAGAGGAGAGCTGGGATCTATGGCCAGGATGGCCGGCTGGTCAGCACCGGAGACGGCCGCCAGATGACCGGTTATGGTGGACTTGCCGCTGCCCGGGGCGCCTGTGACCCCGATTACCCGGGCCTGTCCGGCATCGCGGTGGGCCCGCTCAGACACCATCACGGCGTTGTCGTCTTGGCGCTCCACCATGGTGAGCAGCCGGCCCAACACCCGTCGGTTGCCGGTTCGGGCTGTTTCGAACAACTCGTCGAGTGAGTTGGGACTCTTCATGCGAACCGTTCGCAATCCAGTTCGGGGTTCACAGGCGACAATTCACCGGGCGGCGGAATGGCGGCCCACGGCAGCCTTCACAGCGGCCACCACTTCCTCGGCTGATGCGCCGGGTCCGAGCACTGCGGCCACACCGGCCTTGATCAAAACACTGACGTCTTCGGCGGGCACGATTCCCCCGATTACCACCGGCACGTCCAATCCGGCGCTGTCGACCGCCTGCACCATGCGAGGCGCCAGGGTGAGATGACCGGCGTTGTGCATTGACAGCCCGATCACGTCGACGTCCTCCTGCTCACAAGCAGCGATGATGCTCTCGGTGGTTTGGCGCAAGCCCAAGTAGATCACTTCCATGCCCGCATCGCGAAGGGTGCGGGCCACCACCTTCAGACCTCGGTCGTGGCCGTCGAAGCCCAACTTGGCCAACACCACTCTCAGTGGCTCTGGGTCGTCTGCGAACCGCGGTGAGTGGCCGGATGTCTCGCTCATGGGATCACACCACGGCGGTCTCGACATAGGTGCCGAACACCGACTCCAAGGCGGCGACGATCTCGCCCCCGGTGGCATAGGTCCGCACTGCGTCGATGATGGAGGGCATGAGATTGACGTCGGGCTGTTTGGCGACATCGATCAGCGCGGCGAGAGAAGCTCGGACCGCATCGTCATCACGATCGCCGCGGACTTGCTCGAGGCGCTTGATCTGCATCTCCTCGGTGGCGTGACCGATGGACAGCAGATTGGCTTCGTCGTCGTCGTTCTCGGTGAATTCGTTGACCCCGACGATGATGCGCCGACCGGCGTTCACCTCGCGTTCGAAGCGGTAGGCGGCGTCGGCGATCTCCCCTACGAAGTAGCCATCGTCGATGCCGGCGTACACCCCTTCCAGCATGGAGCCGCGGCCAAGTTGATCGATGTGGTCGAAGATCTCGTTGGCTTGGCGCTCCATCTCGTCGGTCATCCACTCCACGAAGTGGGATCCGCCCAGTGGGTCGACCACCGAAGCGGCACCGGTTTCGTGGGCCACGATCTGCTGGGTGCGAAGGGCGATGCGAGCGGCTTTCTCAGTGGGCAAGGCCAGGGCTTCGTCATAGGAGTCGGTGTGCAGGCTCTGGGTGCCTCCGAGCACCGCGGACAGGGCTTGGACGGCCACTCGGGCGATGTTGTTCTCGGGTTGCTGGGCAGTGAGAGAGACGCCCGCGGTCTGGATGTGGAATCGGCACATTTGCGACCGGGGGTTGGTAGCGCCGTAGCGGTCCTTCATCCAAGTGGCCCATATCCGGCGGGCGGCCCGGAATTTGCCGATCTCTTCGAAAAAATCGCTGTGGGCGTTGAAGAAGAACGAGAGCCGGGGGGCGAAATCGTCCACGTTGAGGCCGGCGGCGACGGCGGCTTCGACATAGGCGAATCCGTTGGTCAGCGTGAAGGCCAGTTCTTGGGCGGCGGTGGCGCCGGCCTCGCGGATGTGGTAGCCGGAAATGGAGACCGGGTGCCAGCGGGGCATTTCCGCGGTGGTGAAGTGAATCAGATCGGTGACCAGTCGGACCGACGGCCGGGGCGGAAAGATGTACTCCTTTTGTGCTTGGTACTCCTTCAGGATGTCGTTCTGGATTGTTCCGCCAAGGTGTACCCGGCCGACGCCATTCTTTTCAGCCACTGCGATGTACATGGCCATGAGGATGGCGGCTGGCCCGTTGATGGTCATCGAGGTGGTGACCTTGCCCAGTTCGATGCCCGAGAACAGGTCCTCCATGTCGGCCAGTGTGTCGACGGCAACTCCGGCCCGGCCTACCTCGCCCACCGACCACTCGTGGTCGGAGTCGCGGCCCATGAGGGTGGGCATGTCAAAGGCGGTGGACAGCCCGGTTCCCCCGGCCCGGAGTAATGCATGAAATCGGGCGTTGGTATCGGTGGCGGTTCCGAACCCGGCAAACATCCGCATAGTCCACAATTTGCTGCGGTAGCCGGTGGGGTACAGCCCGCGGGTGTAGGGGTAGTCGCCAGGTTGCAATCCGTCGCCGTAGGAGGGGTCGAGGGGAATTCCCGACATGGTCTCGACCATTGGGGAATTCTATCGTGGAAGTCCGATAATTGGAAGTGCAACTATCGGCAATCTGCCGCTAGCCGGTGGGTTCAGGCGTCTTCTGGGGTCTAAGAGCGGTTCAGCTCCTCACCAGCATCCCGGGGCGGGCGCCGGTGAGGCCTCCGTCGGCGATCACCATTTGGCCGACGACGAGGGTGGCGACGAATCCATCGCCCCGTTGGATCAATCGCCGTCCTCCGGCGAGGAACTGGTCGCGCCACTTCGAGACCGACACCGCCGACGTCCCCTCCCGGCGGGCCGCCTCCGCAACCGAGACCTCCCCCCGCAACACAGCCAAAACGATCCTCGCCTTGTCCTCCACAGACTTCCCAGGCTGACGGCTCATCCAGTTGACGCTGCCCGCAGCCGCCGCTCCCAAGTCTGAGCACAGCCCGCTCCCGGCCTCAGGCGCTCGCCTGCATTGTGGCTGTTGGGCGTGGTTTAAGCTCGGGGCATGAGTGATGAATTAGCGATTCGGAATATTGTTGCCCGGCTGGCGATGCTGTCGGATGGGGGGGACTTGGAGGAGTACGTGGACCTGTTCACGGATGACGCTCGGTGGGATATGCCGGGTGGAGAGTTGCAGGGGCGAGACAATCTCCTGGCCGGAGCTATAGAGCGTAGAGCGGCGGGGACAGTAGGGCCGGGCAGCAATACGCGGCATGTGATTGCCACCCAGACGGTGGAGGTGGATGGCGACGAGGCCGTGTCTGACGCCTACTTTCAGTTCTGGGTACACACCGCCACGGAGCCCTCGATTGCGCTGTTCGGCACCTACCAGGATCGGCTGGTGCGCACTGGCGACGGGTGGAAGCTAGCCCATCGCGTCATTTCGTTCGGGTAGAACAACGCGCATGACGGACTCCGATCGGGGAGCACTCAAGGGTCGAGTGGCACTAGTCACCGGCGGGGGACGGGGGATCGGGCGGGCCATAGCGCTGGGAATGGCCCAGGAGGGGGCGACAGTGGTGGTGTCGTCGCGAACTCGGCAGCAGCTCGATTCGGTTGTAGGAGAGATAGCCGCCGTAGGTGCTACAGGATTGGCGGTGGTGGCCGATGCCGCCGATGAAGACCAGGCCCGGTCACCGGTGCGGGTGGCGGTGGCCGAGTTCGGGCGAGTCGACGTGCTCGTGAACAACGTGGGGGGCTCTTCGGGGGGAAATCACGATCCCTTCTCGGGAAGCGCCGAGCCGTTCATGGCCACGTTGCGGCTGAATCTCATCTCAGCCTTCTGGACCAGCCAGGAAGCGCTTGTCCCCATGCGAGAGCAGGGCTATGGCCGCATCATCAACATCGGCTCGGGTGCCTCCAAGCGAGCGGCGGCCAGCGTGGGCTACACCGCGGCCAAACACGGTCTTGTAGGCCTGACCAAGCAGATGGCCATGTCAGCGGCACCGCATGGGATCACCGTGAACTGCCTGTGTCCGGGGTGGACCAACACCGCGTTGGTGGACTTCGAACGCTTGGCCGCGGCCAAGGGGATCACCGCGGCCCAGGCTGAAGCTGACGCCCATGCCGAAAGTGCCCAGCGCCGGATTCTCGAGCCTGAGGAACTGGCTCCTATGGCTGTGCTGTTGGCCTCCAAAGCGGGCGAGGGCATCACTGGACAAGTGATAAGCGTGGATGGGGGCTATCGCCTCTGATTGCTGCGATAGATAACGTGCGGCGGTGGAGATTGCAGCCTTTCAACAGCTCATGGACGACTTATACGGTCCCCAGGATCGGAAGCGGGGGGTTCCGGCAACAGTGGCCTGGCTGTGCGAGGAACTGGGGGAGCTAGCCCAGGCGGTGCGTAAGGGCGATGACGCGGAGCGGTTGCACGAGTTGGGGGATGTGCTGGCTTGGTTGGCGTCGTTGGCCAATCAGTTAGATCTCAGTTTGGAAGAGGCGGCGCTGAGGTATCGAGATAACCCGCCGCGCTAGGCGGTGATCAGTGTCTCGGCGATTTGGATGGCGTTGAGGGCGGCGCCTTTGCGGAGATTGTCGCCGGCGACGAAAAAGGACAGGCCGTGGGGGACGGTGCGGTCGATGCGGATGCGGCCAACCATGGTAGAGTCGATGCCTGCCGCGACCAGGGGCGTGGGTACATCGTCGACCACAACGCCCGGGGCGTCGTTGAGCAGTTCGGTGGCCCGCTCGGGGCTTAGGGGGCGATCGAATTCGGCGTTGATGGCCAGGCAGTGGCCGGTGAACACCGGCACTCGCACGCAGGTAGCGCTGACCGCCAACTGGGGCAATTCCAAGATCTTGCGGCTCTCGTCGGACAGCTTGCGCTCCTCAGAGGTTTCCCCCGAGTCGTCATCGATCCAGGACCCGCATTCAGGTACCACGTTGAAGGCGATGGGCGCAGCAAAGACCGAGGATGCCGGGAAAGAGACGGCCTGGCCGTCGTGGGTGAGGCCGATAGCGTCGTCGGCTACCTTGCGCACTTGCTCGTCCAATTCGGCTACTCCGGCCAGTCCACCCCCCGAAACCGCCTGATACGACGAGATCACCAGGCGTCGCAGTCCGGCTTCGACAGCCAGCGGCTTGAGCGCCGGCATGGCCACCATGGTGGTGCAGTTGGGATTGGCCACGATCCTCTTGGGAATCTCAGCCAGCGCGTGGGCGTTGACCTCCGGCACCACCAAGGGCACATCGGGATCCATGCGCCAGGCCGAAGAGTTGTCGATCACTATGGCTCCGGCTTGGGCCACCTGAGGGGCCAGCTCCCGAGAGGTGCCGCCCCCCGCGGAGAACAGGGCTATGTCCACCCCGCGGTAGTCGGCAGTGGCGGCATCTTCAACGACCAGTTCTTGATCCCGCCAAGATATGGTGCGTCCGGCTGAGCGGGCCGAGGCCAACAGCCGCAGCTCGTCAACCGGGAAATCCCGCTCGGCCAACAGGCGGCGCATCACCCCGCCCACCTGGCCGGTGGCGCCCACAATGGCAACTCTCACGGCGAAAATCCTACTGCCGACAAGGCAGAAAACCGCGGCCGTTAACGGGAGAGTTCGAAGGCCTCGTGCAGCGCAGAAACAGCTGCGTCAGTCTGATCTTGGCGGATGACACAGCTGATCCGAATGGGAGAAGTAGAGATCATCTCGATGTTGATCTTCTCCCGGGCCAGCGTCTCGAACATGGTGGCGGCCACGCCGGGATGGGACTTCATCCCCGCTCCCACCAGGCTAACCCGGGCGATCTTGCGATCAGCGGTCACACCGGTCGCCCCGATCTCGTCGGCCACTGTCTTGGTCAGCGATGCCGCCGTGTCGGCATCCCCGTCGGGAACCGTGAACGAGATGTCGGTGACGCCGTGCTCGGAGGCGTTCTGCACGATCATGTCTACGTTCACGCCGGCGTCGGCCAGCTTGCGGAACATGGTGGCGGCCACCCCTGGCCTATCGGCCACGCCAGTGACTGTGATCTTCGCTTCCGACGTGTCGGGGGTGACCGACCGGATGATGGGTTGCTCCATGGAAGACTCCTCTTTGACCACCCAGGTGCCCTGCTCCCAGGTGAATGCGGATCGAATGTGCAGCTTGACTCCGTAGTTCTGGGCGACTTCCACTGACCGCATGGCCGGCTTGGGACAGCCCACCGCGGTCATTTCCAAAAGCTCGTCGAATGAGATGGAGCCCAGCTTGCGGGCATCGGGGCATACCCGGGGATCGGTGGTGAACACCCCGGGCACGTCGGTATAGAGCTCGCAGGCATCTGCCCTCAAAGTATGGGCCAGCGCCACCGCCGTGGTGTCGGAGCCTCCCCGGCCCAAGAACGTCACGTCGTTCTCGGTACTGACCCCCTGCGATCCGGCCACCACCGGCACCCGGTTGGCGTCCAGCGCGGCCTGAACGCGGTCGGGGGCGATCTCCAAGATCTTGGCGTTGCCGTGGTTGGTGTCGGTGATGAATCCGGCCTGGCTGCCGGTGAACGAGTCGGCCGGCACTCCGAGGTCGTGCAGGGCCATGCAAACCAACGCGCATGCTTTGCGCTCCCCGGCAGTTATGAGCATGTCCAGCTCCCGACCCGGCTGGGTGGTGGACACCGCCGAGGCCAGCGACAACAGATCATCGGTCTCCCTGCCCATGGCGCTGATCACCAATACGATGTGATCGCCGCGATCCCGGCACCGGCGCACATGGTCGGCCACTTCGCGGATGCGATCGGCATTGGCCACCGACGTGCCGCCGAACTTCTGAACCACCAAGGCCACGAACAAACGCTACCGGTCGCTCATGGGCACTCTTGTGGTTGTTATCCGAGTTTCTTGTGCTGGTAGGCACTTGGGCGATTGCCATCGTAGATTTCAGGCGATGGCCACCGATAAGAGGCAGCGTCAGCGGGCGCGCAGACAGGTTGCGCAGCAGCGGGCCAAGGTAACTGAAAGCCGCGGTCGAATCCGCTCTAGAGGTGTTCGGGTTGTCCTGATCGCCGCGGTGATCGTGGTGGCGGTGGTGATCTTGTGGCTGGTGGTGCGAGATGACGGCAGTGACGACTCCAGCGGGGACGCCGCGATCGCCGATACCACCCAAGGCGATGGCGCCGACGTTGCACCTGGCACCGACGGCTTTCCCGACCTACCCCCGCCCCCGGGCCCGGGCGACGAGCTGACCGGCGAAACCACGCCCTGCCCCGATCCGACGGGCCCGGCGTTCCGCGTGACCTCATTTGAGTCGGCGCCCGCTCAATGCCTTGATCCCGGGCTCGACTACACCGCGGTATTCGAAACCACCCTGGGACAGATAAGGGTGGCCCTCGACCAGGAGGCCAACCCTGAGGCGGTGAACGCCTTCGCGGCGTTGGCCGGCTACGGCTACTACGACGGAACAGCCGTGTTCTACACCGATCCCACCGGCGGTTACATCCAAGGCGGGGCACCGCACACCAACAATGCCGACGATCCCGGACCGGGGTTCACGGTGGCAGCGAGTGAACCCGATGAGTATCGGCAGGGCCAGCTACTGTGGTCGGCCGAGGGAGACTCGACCGGACAGTTCCTCTTGTTGGCCTATGACGAGTTCCTGCCATCCCAACCGGTGTCGGGGCTCACCAGCCTGGGTCAGATTTCCGACGGCAGCTTGGCCGTGGTTCTCGATGCTCTGGCACTTCATGTGGATGACCCCGACACCGCCTTCGGGGGGCGGCCGTCGGAGTCGGTCATCGTCAACTCCATCGCCATCCAATCCACCGACCCACCTCCTGAAGGGAGCATTGACTTGAGCGGATGTCCACCAGCCGACGGATCAGGACCACAGGTCCTCGATTTCGACGGCCCTCAGCCCATGTGCTTGGACGCGTCCAAGCAGTACACCGCGGTGTTCGATACCACCGCAGGCGAGATGCGGATCGACCTCGACATGGTCAACACGCCGATCACGGCGAACAACTTCGCGGTGTTGGCCCAATACCACTACTACGACAACACGCTGTTGTTCCGCACCGACCCCGGAATCGGCATCATCCAGGGCGGGGCGCCGCACACCAACTCGCCGTCGGATCCCGGGCCGGGCTACACCATCGTCGACGAAGGCTCGGGCTTTACCTATGAGCCGGGCCAGATCGTGATGGCCCGCACCGGGGCGCCCAACAGCGCCAGCGCCCAGTTCTTCTTCGCAGTCAACGAGAACACCGCCTTGCTCAACAGCCAGGGCACCTATGTGGTGTTCGGCCAGATGGACGCTGAGAGCCTGGGAGTGGCCGAAGCCATTTTGGCCAGCCACGTTGACCAGCCCGGCAACCGGCTGGGAGGGGCGCCCGAACCCCAGGTGATCGTCAATTCGGTAACCATCGAAGAAACCGGGTAACCCTCCACCCTGGCTTCGCCGAGTGGGGCAGAGTATTGGGGTGAGGCCAAATGGTCGATACCACCCCGAGCCCAGCCAGTGGGAGTTCCCCCTTGCGGAGACGGCCGACGAGCACGGGTTGGTGGCAGTGGGTGCCGACCTGGCGCCCGGCACGCTGCTGGCGGCCTACCGATCTGGATTGTTCCCCATGCCGCTGGGGCGCACCGACAAGCTGGGCTGGTGGTCGCCCGATCCCCGCGGGGTGATTCCGCTCGACGAATTGCGGGTCACCCGTTCGCTGCGCCGTTCGCTGCGCCGCTATCGAATCACCGCCGATGTCGCCTTCGCCGACGTGATCGACGCTTGTCGCACCATTGAACGACCCCACGGCTGGATATCGCCAGACATCCGGGATGCCTACGTGCGGCTGCACCGCTTGGGATGGGCTCACAGTGTGGAGGCTTGGTCGGAGGATGGGGAGTTGGTGGGCGGACTCTACGGGGTGTCGATTGGTGGGCTGTTCGCCGGGGAATCGATGTTCCACGTCGACCGGGACGCGTCCAAGGTGGCGCTGGTGTCTCTGGTGGGGAGGTTGAATCACGGCGGTGTTTCCCGACTGCTGGATGTGCAGTGGGCCACGGAGCACATGGCGAGCCTGGGGGCGGTGGAGATTTCTCGGAGCGAGTATTTGGCTCGGTTGAAATTGGCAGTTAAGCAGCCGTCGGCTCCTTGGCCTCGTTAGGGCAGTCGGGTCACCTTGTCCCTGGTGTGGATGGGGCCGGGGTGGATGACCCGGGCGTTGATGCCGCGGAGGTTTAGGGCTCGGCCGGTGGGGGAGTTGACGAACCGCAGGGCGTCGAGGCCGAACCGAGACGAGAACTTGCCACAGCCGGAGTGGGGTTCGGCGGTGACCTCGATGACCGCCTCGCCCAGGGCGAGGCGGGTGCCCGGTGGCAGGGTCTCGGTGCTGATGTCGAGATCGATGTAGAGCTGGTCGCCCGCGAGGGCCCAACGGTCGATGGGCCCGGCCACTGCGGCCGCGGCCCGGGCGTTCATGATGTTGAGCTGCGCGTCGAGCAGTGGACCCCCGTCAGGGGACTTTGAGGAGCTTCGCTGGTTCCAGGTGTCGCCGACGAGACCCTCTTCCAGGCTGAGCGTCCCAGACTCCAACACCTCACGCTCGTCTACTGCCGGACGGCGCACGATCAATTCCAGGGTGCCATTGTCGGCCGGGGCCTGACGGATATGGGAAAGGGAGGCTTCCAGCTCTTCGGGAGTGCGATGGTGAGCGGAATCAGCGGTCATCGCTTCAGAGCTTGCCGCTGGCGGCGGGTTGTGGCCGGCGCAGCCCACCAGCGGCCGCTGAACCGCCAGCGAGGGCCGGCGGATGCCGATGGCTCTGCTGCTACTGGACGGGGCCAGAGAGCCTCATAGGCGGCCAAAATGGCAGCTACTTCGGATTCAGTGGGCTGCGGGGTGATCTGAATGAGGCTCATAGGGCTGTTCTAGCTGGTCTTATGGGTCTGGCCAGAGTGATTTTCCGACGGTGGAGATTAGAGAGGAATAACGCCGTGCTTTCGGGGCAGCAGATCCTCGCGCTTGGAGCGAAGCATCTCGAAACCGGAGATCACGAGGCGGCGGGTGTCGGCCGGATCGATGACGTCGTCGATGTAGCCTCGCTCGGCGGCAATGTAGGGGTTGGCGTACCGCTCGGTGTAGTCATCCACCAGCTCGGCCCTTCGAGCCACCGGATCGGCAGCCGACTGGAGCTCGCGGCGATAGATAATCTCCACCGCCCCTTGCGGGCCCATTACAGCCAGCTCGGCAGCCGGCCAGGCGAAAGAGAGATCAGAGCCAACCGACTTGGAGTCCATCACCACGTAGGCCCCGCCGTAGGCCTTGCGGGTGATGACCTGGATGCGGGGCACGGTGGCCTCGCAGTAGGCGTACAGCAGCTTGGCCCCGTGGCGGATGATGCCGCCGTGCTCCTGGTCGACGCCGGGCAGAAAGCCGGGAACGTCCACGAAGGTCAGCAGCGGGATGTTGAAGGCGTCGCAGGTCCGCACGAATCGGGCTGCCTTGGACGACGACTCGATGTCCAGCACGCCGGCCAGCACCATGGGCTGGTTGCCAACTACGCCCACGGTGTAGCCGTTCAGCCGGGCGAAGCCGCACACGATGGACTGGGCCCAGTGGGCGTGGTACTCCATGAACTCCCCGTCGTCCACCACTGCTTGGATCACCGTGCGCATGTCGTAGGGCAGATTGGGGCTGTCGGGCATGATGTCGCGCAGCTCGGGGGTAAGCCGCTCGGGATCGTCGGTGGCGGCGACCTGCGGGGGTTCCTCCAGATTGTTGGCCGGCAGGTGGCCGATTAGGAACCGGACCTCGTCGAGAACTTCCTCCTCGGTCGGACCCACAAAGGTGGCCACACCCGACTTGGTGGAGTGGGAGCGGGCCCCGCCCAGTTCCTCGAGGGTTACCTCTTCGCCGGTGACCGTTTTCACCACATCGGGGCCGGTGATGAACATGTGCGACTTCTCGGCCACCATGAACACGAAATCGGTCATGGCCGGGCTGTACACCGCACCTCCGGCACACGGGCCGAGGATCACGCTGACCTGGGGTATGACGCCGGACGACTTGACATTGCGGTGGAAAATCCCTCCGTAGGAGTCAAGCGACACAACACCCTCTTGGATGCGGGCGCCGGCGCCATCGTTGAGGCCGATCATGGGGGCGCCGACCGACAGGGCCAGGTCCATCACCTTGTGGATCTTCTCGGCGAACACCTCTCCCAGAGCCCCGCCGAACACCGTGAAGTCCTGGGCGAAGAGAAATACCTTGCGGCCGTCGATGGTGCCCCAACCGGTGATCACTCCGTCGGTGTAGGGCCGCTCCTCGATCCCGCTGTCCAGCGCCCGGTGGCGGGCCAGCATATCGAGCTCGTGGAACGATCCGTCGTCGAGCAGGTACTCGATACGCTCCCGGGCCAGCATTTTGCCCTTCTCGTGCTGGCGGTCGACCGCCCGCTGGGGACCGGCATGGATGGCCTCGTGCTTGCGGCGTTCCAGGTCGTTGAGGCGGTCCTTCATCGAGTGCTCGGCCATTGTCGTGACAGGCTACATGGGGTTCGGGTCGGTAGCCTCACTCTTGTGACTATGGAATCTGGGGAAACGCGTCGGCGGGTGGCGGTGTTTTGCAGTTCGTCGCTGGGGAATGAGCCGGCTTATGCGGAATTGGCCGCCGATTTGGGGCGGCGGTTGGCTGACGAGGGCATTGGGGTGGTGTTCGGCGGGGGGCGGATCGGGCTCATGGGGGTCATGGCCGATGCGGTAATGGCCGCGGGTGGTGAGGTTATTGGGGTCATCCCCAATTTCTTGAACGAAATCGAGGTGGCCCACCAGGGGCTGACCGAGCTCCACCTTGTCAACGACATGCACGAGCGCAAACAGCTCATGTACTCGCTGTCGGACGGCTTTTGCGCGCTTCCCGGCGGGCTGGGCACGCTGGAGGAGCTGTTCGAAGCGGCCACATGGACCCAGCTAGGACTGCACGAGGGCGGGCGGTACAAGCCGGTTGTGCTGTTGGACGAGGACGGGTTCTGGAAGTCGCTGGCCGAGTTTCACGACGGGCTGGTAGAGAACGGATTTGTGAAGCCCGACAAGGCGAAGATCATCCGGCGGGCCGGTTCGATTGATGAGGCTTTAGCGCTGCTCTATCAGTCGTCGAGTTGAGCTGTGAGTCCTTCCACGGCCTCAATGAATTCCTCGACGAGGTTGTAGACCACCTGGCGGGTGGGGAGAGATTGGTTCATGGCACCCACGATCTGGCCGACGAAGTAGTTGGTCAGCTTCTCGGCGCCGCTGCCGGGGTGGTGGGCCACCCGGTCGATGCGGCGGCGGGGCTCTCCGGTCAGCATGATCTGAAGCGGCATGGGGAGTGGGTCGGGGGTATCGGGCCGATTCCATTCCTCCGTCCAGGCCGAGCGCAGCATCCGGGCCGGCTTGCCGGTGATAGTGCGGGACCGCTCTGTGTCAGATGATCCGGCAGCCAAGAACTTCTCTTTGACCGCGGGATGGGTTTCAGCCTCCTCGGTAGTAAGCCACACCGAGCCGCACCACGCTCCCTGGGCGCCCAGCGCCATGGCCGCGGCCATTTGGCGCCCTCGGCCAATGCCCCCGGCGCCCAATACCGGCACCGGAGCCACCGCATCCACCACCTCGGGGATGAGCACCATGGAGCCCACCTCTCCAGTGTGTCCGCCGGCTTCGTATCCCTGGGCGACTATGAGGTCGACGCCCGCGGCCACATGGCGCTCGGCGTGGGCGGCCCGGCCCGCTAGGGCAGCCACCTTGGCCCCGGCAGCGTGGCCTTGGGTGATCATCTCCGGGGGAGGCGGACCCAGCGCGTTAGCCAGCAAGGCAGGCTCGTAGGCCAAGGCGATTTCGAGCTGGCGGCCGGCGCGGCGGCCTGACAGCGGGGCCGCGGGACCCCAGTCCCGGGGTGAGCCGTCGTCGGGCGGTAGCGGCGGCACGTCATAGCGCTCGAGCAACTCGTCGAGAAATTGCCGATGTTCATCGGGGATGAGTGAGTTGGCCTGTTCGACGTCCAGCCCGCCTTGCTCCACACCCTCGTAGCGGGCGGGAACCACAAGATCGACGCCGAAGGGTCGGTCGCCGACCTGCTCCCGGATCCAGGCCAGATCAGTTTCCAGATCGTCCTCGGTGTGTCCGACAACCCCCAGCACCCCCAATCCGCCGGCCCGGCTGACCTCGGCGGCCACATCGCGACAGTGGGTAAAGGCGAGGATCGGAAACTCGATGCCAAACATTTCGGTGACTGCGGTTCGCATGGGTGGTTCTTCCTCTCAGTCTTGCCCGATTCGGGCCTTCGATTTCTCAGATCGCTCGATCAGGTGCTCGCCACCCATTCTGCCCATCAACTCGGGGAATTCGGAAGTGGGGCCCATCCAGCGCAACTCGTCCAGGCGACCGAAAGTGGAGGCATCGTCGGCGATGGTAGCCATCGTCCGAAATAGCAAGGCCAGCTCCCGGTTCTCGGACAGGGTGGCGGCGAGCTTGGCCGAGCCCCGCACGCTTACCTCCCACTGGCCGACGGCGTCGGGAATGTTCTCCAGGTGGCGATAGTGGGACAAAACCGTCGCGGTGGAGCGGGCTCCCCAGCCAGGTAGTCCGGGGAAGCCATCGGCGGTGTCGCCCACCAGGGCCAGATAGTCGGGTATGGATTCGGGGAGCACTCCGAACTTGTCCACCACCCCATCGTGGTCGATGAGCTTCTGCTGTCGGCGGTCGTACTGAACAATGCGCCCGTCAGCGGTAACGCACTGGGCCAGGTCTTTGTCGGGGGTGCAGATCAGTACCTGCTCCACACTCGGGTCGAGGGCGGCTTTGCGGGCCGCAGCCCCTAGAGCATCGTCGGCCTCGTGCTCGACCATGGGCCAGACGCAGAATCCGGCCGCGGCCAGGGCTTCTTCGACCAAGGGGAATTGGCCCATCAACTCCGGGGGCACTCCCTCGCCGGTCTTGTAACCGGGCCACAATTGGTTGCGGAACGATTCGATCACCTGATCGGTGGCTATTCCGATGTGGGTGGCCCCGTCGTCCACCAGCTGGAGCATGCTGTGCACCACGCCCCGGGCCGCTCCGTGCTCTGGATCGCGGTTGCCAGGCGAGAAGTGGTAGCGGAACAGCTCGTATGTACCGTCGACCAGGTGAATCCGCACGCCCTGACCGTATCCTGTTCGGCAGCGGAGATGAACGGACGAAGGAGAAGCAATGAGTGGCACGGTGATCTTGGCCGGGGCCCGTACGCCGATTGGGAAGATGTCAGGGGGATTGGCGTCATTTCGGGGCACGGAGCTGGGGGCATTGGCCATTGGGGCGGCGCTGGACCGGGCTGGCGTGGCACCCGAACAGGTGGATTACGTGTTCATGGGGCAGGTTCTGTTGGCCGGAGAGGGCCAGGCCACGGCTAGGCAAGCGGCAGTGGGAGCCGGAATCCCCATGACGGTGCCGGCCACCACGGTGAACAAGGTGTGCCTGTCGGGGATCAACACCGTCTATCTGGCCCATCAGATGATCTCGGCCGGCGATGCCGAGATCGTGGTGGCCGGGGGCATGGAGTCGATGACCAAGGCCCCCTATCTGCTCACCCGGGCCCGAGAGGGGTATCGCCTTGGTGACGGCGATTTGGTGGACTCCATGATGTATGACGGGTTGTTCTGCGCATTCGACCACTGCGCTATGGGAATCGGAACCGAGAAGTATGCGGCGTCGAGCGGGCTGGACCGCGAGCCCCAGGACGCTTTCTCCGCGCAGTCGCACCATCGGGCCGCGGCAGCGGCAGGTGCGGGTTTGTTCGACGACGAGCTGGTGGCGGTGGAGGTGCCCCTGCGCCGGGGAGACCTAGTATCGGTGATGGCCGACGAGGGGGTGCGCCCGGAGGCGACCGCGGAGGTGCTGGGCCGGCTGCGCCCAGCGTTCGCCGAGTCGGGCAACATCACCGCGGGCAACGCCTCCCAGATATCTGACGGGGCCAGCGCGCTGGTGGTGGCCAGCCGGGAGCGGGCCGAGCAGCTCGGCGTAGAGCCGCTGGGAACGTACGCGGGCTACGGGCAGGTGGCCGGGCCTGATCCATCGCTGCTCACCCAGCCGTCGCGGGCCATCTTCCAGGCGCTCAAGTCGTCCAACTTGAGCCTGGGCGACGTGGACCTGTTCGAGATCAACGAGGCATTTGCCGCGGTAGCGGTGGCGTCGATGGCCGATCTGGGGATTTCAGACGACGTGGTGAACGTCAACGGTGGTGCCATCGCCCTCGGACATCCCATAGGGGCCAGCGGGAATCGCATTGTGCTCACCCTGCTTCACGAGCTTCGCCGTCGAGGCGGTGGAACAGGGGCAGCAGCCTTGTGCGGGGGCGGTGGTCAGGGGGACGCCCTGCTGGTCCAGGTTTGATTATTACAAGCCCGGTATGACTTGACTTTGTTTCGTCATCTTTGTAATGTAATCGCAACAAACAAGCGCCGCCTTATGCGTGCCGGTTCCCAATGCCCCCCGCCCGGCTCGCTAAGGCGGTGTCTTGCGTTTGACGGGTAGTCGGCTCAGCCGGAGCGGCCTTGCCCTTGAGGGAGATGAGAGGCTCAGCTGGCGGAGATGCGCTGGCGTCCCTCCAGAGCCCGACTGAGGGTGAGCTCGTCGGCGTATTCCAGGTCGCCGCCTACCGGAAGACCGCTGGCGATGCGGGTGACGGCCACCCCGAGGGGTTCGATGAGCCGGGCCAAGTACATGGCGGTGGCCTCGCCCTCGATGTTGGGGTTGGTGCAGCAGATGACCTCGGTCACGTTCTCGTCGTCGATGCGGGCCAGCAACTCCTTGACCCGGAGCTGGTCGGGGCCGATGCCCTCGATGGGATTGATGGCGCCGCCGAGCACGTGGTAGCGGCCCCGGAATTCTCGGGTCTTTTCCAACGCCACGATGTCGCGGGGCTCTTCCACTACGCACAGGGTGGCTGGGTCGCGCCGGTGATCGGCACACAGCTCGCACTCGGCGTGCTCGCTGATGTTGAAGCACCGCTGGCAGAACCGAACTCTTGCCTTGGCCTCTTTGATGGCCTCGGCCAGCTTCAAGGCGTCTTGCTCGGATGCCTTCAATAGATGGAAGGCGATGCGCTGGGCAGACTTCGGACCTATGCCCGGCAGGCGGCCTAACTCGTCGATAAGCACCTGAACCGGAGCGGTGTAGACGCTGCTCATGCTCGGTTCGGCATTCCCTGATCCCCCAGTCCCCAGGTCTTACTGCCCAGTGCTCGGTGGGCCAGTGCTCGGTGGGCCAGCGGCCGCTGGCGATTCGATGGAGATCAACTCGGAGTCCGGGAACGCCGCCATGAGGTTGGAGAGGGCCTTTTGGGCGACGGTCTCCTCGTCCATGAGTTCGTCGGGGTCGATGGCCTCGGCCTCGTCGTGAACGGTGGGGATCGAGCGCTCAGATGCGGGCCCGAGATCGGGGGGAGGAGCGGTGCTGTCGTCGTCCACGGTCAGTCGCATGGGCACAGCTCGCCCGAAGTGTTGGCCAAGAGCGCTGTCGATCTCGTCGCGGACCTCGTCGCAGCGGTCTACTTGGATTTGGCTGGGCAAGGCGAACACCGCGCCGTCGGTGTCGTTGGCCAAGAAGCGCCCGACCTGGAAGCGAACCCTGGCCTTGTTGGACAGGTTGGCCAAGATGGTGTCTCCCCAAGCGAGGACGATCTCCTCGCGGGAGGGCAGCGGCTCGCTGGCCTTTGCGGGGCCAGCGCCGGTCACAGAGGTTGAAGCAGCTTCATGGCGCTCGGGGTCGGCTGGCTTAGCAGCGGGCGCCGTTCCCGCCCGCACTGCTCCCAATGTGGGCCGTGGGCTCCGATCGGGGGATTGGGCAGCTTCGGATTCGGAGTCCTGAGCGGGAGGGGCGGTGGCACTTGCTTCGGCTTCGGTTTGCTTAGCCTGGATTTGGGCGATGGCGGCCCGGGCTCGCTCGTGTCCGCTGCTGGGGCCAGGGGCCCGCCCGGCCGGAGACGAGGCATCGGCGGCAGGGGCCGGGTTGTCGCGGCCGGAGGTCCCGGCAGACGCAGGCGGCCCGTGGCGCTCCAGGCGTTCGACGCGCTCCAACAGGGCGGCGATGTCGGTGTCTAGGTCGCGGCGGGTGAGCCGCCCTAGTGCCACCTCCAAGTCGACCCGGGGATCGGGTGCCTGGCGCATGTCCACGAGGGCAGTGCCCAACACCTCCAGCGCCCGGGTGAGCCCGGCCGGGGGGATCAGCGCCGCGGTGGCTCGGGCGCTCTCCTGTTGGGCGTCGGTGAGGTGGCTGAGATCGGCGCCCATCGCGCACAGAAAGGCGTTGCGGAGTCGGTCGAGAACGGCCTCGCCGATTATCCGGGGCTCGCGCCCCGATCGTAGGGCATCGTGTACTGCCACGAACGCGGGGCCGTAGTCCTGGCCTCCTAGGGCGTCGATGACGGCATCGACCGCGTCGAGCCGATCGGTCACCCCGCCGGCGGCCGCGATTTGATCGAGGGCCGACAGCGTGTCCCGGGCCGATCCGGCTCCCCGGTGTACGGCATGGTCGATGGCATTGTCGCCTACTTCGAGCCCGGCCTGCTGGACTACCCAGCGGGCGTGGTCGGCCAGCACGTCGCCGTCGATGAGGTTGAACTCCAAGTGCTGGGTGCGGCTGCGAATGGTGGGCACCACTTTGTGGGGTTCGGTGGTACACAGCACGAACACCACATGGTCGGGGGGCTCCTCCAGCGTCTTCAGCAGGGCGTTCTCGGCACCGGGGGTGAGCATGTGGACCTCGTCCAGCACATACACCTTGGCCTTGCCGGGAGAGCCCATCGCTACCCGGGAGATGAGGTCGCGGACATCGTCCACCTTGTTGTTGGAGGCGGCATCCAGCTCAATGAGGTCGTAAGAGGCGTTGTTGGCGATGTCCAGGCACGACTGGCACTGGCCGCAGGGTTCGCCGTCGCTGCTCAGGTTGGTGCAGTTGAGGGCTTTGGCCAAGATGCGGGCCGTGCTGGTCTTACCGGTGCCACGGGGGCCGCTGAACAAATAGGCGTGGCCGACCCGCCCCTGCTGGACCGCGTTTTGCAGGGCTCGAACGACGGGCTCCTGCCCCCGCAGCTCCGCGAAGCAGCCCGGCCGATACCGTCGATAGAGCGCCTGAAGGGCCATTGTGCTGACTTTACTCAGGCTGAGTGACAATGAGGCTCAGACGGGCAGAATCAGTGGGGCAGAATCAGTGGAGCCGTGTGATCCCGGTCTCGAAAGTGATGGCCAGGCAAGTCTGCGGCACACCCCAGGATCCGCTGAGAGCTGCTGCCTCCCGGCCCTGACTCGGTTCACGGGCTGGCGTTGCACAGGACCCGACCATCACATTCCAAACCGGGCACACGGCCCAGATGGCAACAGGATAGCGGCAACCGGTTCAGGTCCGCCCGCTGGGTTGCGGTAAATTTCGGTGCTCCCGGAGGGGTGCGAGAGCGGCCGAATCGGCACGCTTGGAAAGCGTGTGTGGCGCAAGTCACCGTGGGTTCGAATCCCACCCCCTCCGCCACTTGGATCTGACGGGGGTGGCCATCGCTAGATCGGCACTATCCTTGATATTCTGTTGTGACATGATGGAATTTCAAGGTTAGGCTCTCCGTATGGCGTTGATTGACAGGCCCATTGACGTAAGAAGGTTGCGCGAAGCGATATCGCACGCTCCGGTGACGTTGTTCACCGGTCCTCGACAGGCGGGAAAATCCACGCTGGTGGGTCAGACCGTTGACTCACCACCGGCGGCGTTCTTCGATCTCGAAGACCATCGCGACCTTGCCCGTCTTGTCGAGCCGATGCTCGCTTTGCGCGACGCTGGAGAGACGATTGTCATTGACGAGGCTCAGCGGATGCCGGATTTGTTCCCCGCGCTTCGTGTGCTCGTGGATGAGAATCGCAGGCCGGGCCGTTTCGTGGTGCTGGGCAGTGCGTCGCCCGATCTTGTCGGCCTGAGCTCGGAGTCTTTGGCGGGGAGGGTGACCTTTGTGGAGTTGGGGGGCTTTCGGCTTGCCGATGTCGGCCCTAGTCACCTTGACGAGCTGTGGTTGCGAGGGGGCTTGCCCGAGTCTTTCGTGGCTGCCACTGACGGGGCGTCAAACCGATGGCGCGACGACTACATCTCCACCTTCTTGGAGCGCGATTTGGCCGCTCTCGGCTTCCGGTTTCCGGCCACAACGATGCGGAGATTCTGGATGATGCTGGCCCACTATCATGGGCAGACTTGGAACGGCGCCCGAATCGCCCGGTCGATCGATGTCTCGGAATCAACCGTGAGGCGCTACGTAGACGCGCTGAGCGACGCCCTGGTGATCCGCCAATTGCCGCCGTGGTACGCCAATACTTCCAAACGGCAGGTCAAGTCGCCTCGGATTTACATCCGCGATTCGGGACTGCTGCACCGCTTGCTGGGCATTTCCAGCATGTACGACCTCGAGCGCTCCCCAATGCTGGGCGCAAGCTGGGAGGGCATGGTGGTCGAGCAGATTCTGGCCAGATTCGCCCCCGCTCATCCGTCCTACTGGTCGACCCACGGAGGCGCCGAGCTTGACCTTCGTATGGAAATCGATGGAAGGGTCCTCGGATTCGAGATCAAGCGCACCGCCCAGCCGACGGTCACCAAGTCGATGCACATCGCCCTAGCCGACCTCGACCTCGACCACCTCTTCGTTGTGTACGCAGGCCCCCACCGATTCCCGCTCACCGACCGCATCTCCGCTATTGGCGCGTCAGATCTCTTAACCGCACAAGACCCTGTACCCGGGCCGTAGCGGCCCCGTCAACAATGGCGAGTTTGCCGTGTCGGCGGTCAGGTGGCTTGGCCGGCGAATTGGGCGGCGTGGAGGCTGGCGTAGAGGCCGCCGCGGGCCAGCAGCTCGTCGTGTGAGCCCTGCTCGGCGATGTGTCCGCCGTCCATGACCACGATGGTGTCGGCGCCGCGGATGGTGGACAGGCGATGGGCGATTACGAAGCTGGTGCGGTCGGCCCGCAAGGCGTTCATGGCCTCTTGGATGAGCACCTCGGTGCGGGTGTCCACCGACGAGGTGGCCTCGTCAAGAATGAGTATCGCCGGGTCGGCGAGAAAGGCCCGGGCGATGGTGAGGAGCTGCTTTTGGCCGGCGGAGATGTTGTCGCCCTCGTCGTTGATGACGGTGTCGTAGCCGTCGGGCAGCGAGTGGACGAAGCGGTCCACATAGGTGACCCGGGCGGCCTCGATGACCTGGGCGTCGGTGGCGTCGGGATTGCCGTAGCGGAGGTTCTCCCAGATGGTGTCGCCGAACAGCCAGGTGTCCTGGAGCACCATGCCGAATTTCGACCGCAGCTCTCGGCGGGGAATGGCGGTGATGTCGATCCCGTCGAGGGTGATCCGGCCGCCGTCGAGCTCGTAGAACCGCAACAGCAGGTTCACCAGCGTCGTCTTGCCGGCACCGGTGGGGCCGACGATGGCCACCGTTTGGCCCGGCTCGGCGGTGAGGTCGAGCCCGGTGATGAGGGGCTTGTCGGGCTCGTAGGAGAAGTGGACGGCTTCGAATGCCACTCGTCCCCGGGTGGGCGGATGGGGTGCCGGTTCGGGGTCAGCGCTGATCTCGTCGACTTCGAGCAGCTCCACCACCCGCTCCAGCGATGCGATGCCTGACTGGAAGGTGGCGGCCATCGAGGCCACCTGTTGAACGGGCATGGCGAACTGCCGGGTGTACTGGATCATGGCCTGCATGTCGCCAATGGTGATCGCACCGCTGGAGATGCGCAGCCCGCCGACCACGGCGACGGACACGAACTGGAGATTGCCCATCAGCATCATCACCGGCTGCATGGCCGACGACAGGAACTGGGCCGCGCGACTGGAGTCGTAGAGCTTGGCGTTCTCATCGGCGAACCGCTGGCGCTCCTGGTCCTGGCGGCCAAAGGCGGTGACGATGGCGTGTCCGCTAACCACATCTTCGGCCTGGGCGTTGAGCGTGCCAGTGGTGCGCCACTGCCGGAGGAACCGGGGTCGAGCTCGAGTGGCAAAGATCCGGGTGGCGACCACCGAGAGCGGAACGGTCACGAAAGCCACTAGTGCCAGGAGGGGGGAGACCGTGAGCATCATCACCGTCACCCCGACGAGGGTCAGCACCGCGGTGAGCATCTGGTTGATGGTCTGCTGGAGGCTCTGGGAGAGGTTGTCGATGTCGTTGGTCACCCGGCTGAGCAGGTCGCCTCGGGCGTGCTGGTCGACGTAGGAGAGGGGCAGGCGATGGAGTTTGGCTTCAATGGTTTCCCGCAGGCGGAACATCGACCGTTGGAGCGCTCCGCTGAGCAGATAGTTCTGGGCGTGGCCCAGCGCCCACGCCAAGGCGAACACCCCGCCGATGGTGAGGAGTCGATCCCGCAGCCGGTCGGTGTCGATGCCGCCTTCGCGCACGCCGGTCACGATGATGTCGGTGGCCCCGCCCAGGAGCCAAGGGCCGATCACCGTCAAGCTCACGCTCATCACCGCCAGCACCATGACCAGAATCAGAATCGGGGTTTCCCGCCCAGTGATCTTGGCTAGTTGGCGGACGGTGCCCCGGAAGTTGCGACTGGTCTCTGCGGGCATCGGCGCGCTCATGCGGCCGGAGTAACGCAGCGCTTCCCGTCCGTATTTTTGTAGGGCCTCTTGGTCCTCGTCGTCTTGGCCGTTGTCGTCGGGGCCTTGATCCTTGGGGGTATCAGCGTCGTCGGGATCGCGCTGGTTCATGCCGTCTCACCTCCTCTCTGGGAGGAGACGATCTCGGCGTAGGTCGGGCAGGTGTCCACCAACTGGTTGTGGCGCCCTTGGCCGACCACGATTCCGCCTTCGAGCACGATGATCTGATCAGCGGTCTCGATGGTGGAGATCCGCTGGGCCACCACCAATACGGCGGCATCGCGGGTGCGGGGTTCGAGGGCGAGGCGCAGTCGGGCCTCGGTGGCGAGGTCAAGGGCGGAGAAGGAGTCGTCGAACAGGTAAACCGCCGGTTGGGCGATCAGGGCCCGGGCGATGGACAGCCGCTGGCGCTGGCCGCCGGACACGTTGGTGCCCCCTTGGGCAATGCGGCTCTTGAGCCCCTCGGGCATCGTCTGGACGAAGCCCGAGGCCTGGGCGATCTCTAGGGCCTCCCACAGTTCCTCGTCGGTGGCCTCGGGTCGTCCGTAGCGGAGATTGGAGGCCACCGTGCCGCTGAACAGATAAGCCCGCTGGGGCACGTAGCCGATGGCGCCCCACAGCAGGGCCTGGTCGAGTCGGCGGACATCGATTCCGCCCACCGAAACCCGCCCGGAGCTGGCGTCGGCCAGCCGAGCGGCCAGCGTCAACAGCGTGGTCTTGCCCGCGCCCGTCGACCCGATGATGGCGGTGGTCTCGCCGGGGACGGCAGAGAACGAAATGCCTTCGAGCACGTGATGCTCAGCGCCGGGATATCGAAAGCCCACTTCTTGGAACTCCACCGTCCCCGGCCGGGTGAATTTCTGCACCGGGACCGACGGGGGCTCCACCGACGACTCGGTGTCGAGCACTTCGACGATGCGCTCGGCGGCGACCGCCGCTCGGGGGATCATCGACACCATGAACGCGGCCATGGTCACCGCAAGGAGGATCTGGAGCAGGTAGGTGAGATAGGCCACCAGCGACCCGATCTGGGTGGATCCGTCTTCGATCCGATCGGCCCCGATCCACAACAGGGCCACGCTGGACAGGTTCACCAGCAGGGTGACCGCGGGGAACACCGCGGCCATGAGCCGAGCTGCCCGCAGTGAGGATTCGGTGAGGCGGTGGTTGGCCTCGGCGAACCGGGCGCTCTCGGTCGGTTCCCGGGTGAAGGCCCGGACCACTCGCACGCCGGTGATTTGCTCGCGCAGCACGGCGTTGATCCGATCGATGCGCTCCTGCATCTGCTGGAACGCCGGGTTCATGGCGACGATGATCGCCCCTGCCACCACAATCTCGAGAGGCACCACCACCAGCAACAGCACCGATAAGCCGGCGTCCTCGCGGATGGCCAGCACCGTGCCGGCGATCATGGTGAGCGGAGCGGTGATCATCATGATCGTTACCAGCGCAGTCAACGTCTGGATCTGGTGGGTGTCGTTGGTGATGCGGGTGATGAGCGAGGGGGTGCCGAACCGCCCGATCTCCCGAGTGGAGTAGCGGGTGATCCGGTCGAACACATCGCGCCGGATGTCGCGGCCAAACGCCATGGCCACCTCCGACCCGTACCAGACCGCCACAGTGAGCAGCACCACCTGTATGAAAGAGACCAGCAGCATGATCCCGCCCATCCGCCAGATCACCGACTGGTCGCCGAGGAGGACGCCGTCGTCGATCAGGGTGGCGTTCAGCCCCGGCAGCAGCAGCCCGGTGGTGGTCTGGCCCGCTTGGAGGATGAGGACGAGCACGATGGCCCGTCGGTGAGGGGCTAGATGGCTCTTGAGGAGTCGTCGAAGGCTCATGGGTGGCTGTGCGGGCGGCTGGCTGCCGCGCGCTTCAGGATATTGCCCGACGTGGATGAGGGATTAGACGATTACCCGCCCGCCGTTGACTCCGAGCACCTGTCCGGTGATGTAGCTGGCGTCGTCGCGGCACAGAAAAGCGCAGGCCGCGGCGATGTCGGCGGGTTGGCCCACTCGGCGCACCGGGGTGGTGGGTATGTGCTCTTCGATTCCGCGGCCGAGCTGGCCCTCTTCGGCCGCCCGGTGGAGCGAGGGAGTTTCGATGAAGCTGGGGGGAACGACGTTGACGGTGATGCCCTTGCGTCCGAACTCTTTGGCCAGCGACCGGGTAAGCCCGATCACCGCTGCTTTGGAGGCCGAGTAGTGGGTGTGGCCGAAGTTGCCGGTTTGGGCGCTCGACGACGAGATGTTGACGATCCGGCCCCAGCCTTCTTCCACCATGTGGGGGATTACCACCTGGCAGCACTCGAAGGTGCCCCGGAGGTTGACGGCAATCACCTGGTCGAAGGCTTCTCGGGATATATCCAGGAACCGCCCGAAAGGAGTGATGCCGGCGTTGTTTATGAGAATTGTCGGGCGGCCGAGCTGATCGACGGTCTCGGCGACCCCCGCCTCTATTGCCGCCCGATCGGCCACGTCGCATGCCACGCCAATGGCGGCACCCCCTGCCGCCTCGATGGCCGACGAGGTTGCCGCTGCCGATTCGCCGTCGAGGTCGAACACGCCCACCGCGGCGCCGTCGGCGGCCAGCCGCTGGCTGACGGCCTCACCGATGCCGGAGCCGCCACCGGTCACGATGGCGATGCGGGGCTGGGACCAAGCAGGAACGGTCATGGGGGCTTAGTAGCACATCTGTTCGCGCCAAGCCGCCCAAAGCGGAGGGAGGGGGATTCGAACCCCCGGGACCCCGGAAGGCCCTACGGCTTTCAAGGCCGTTGCAATCGTCCGCTCTGCCATCCCTCCGAGGGGGAGATTACTTGTCTGAGAGTGGTGCTGAAGAGGTGGATTACGCCCAAGAGTTCCAGGCGATGATCTCGTCGGGATCCTTGCGGGCGGGGGGTTTGAGGTCGCCGCCCCGCAGGTAGGCCACCGGAATGAGGCACATTTGGAGATAGTCGTCGGGGATGGCCAGCAGGGCGGTCACCTCGTCGGCGGCCAGCAGATGGGCGGCGGTGCCTGTGTCGAACGGGGTCATGTCATCGGATCGTAGAGGGTCACCCGGCAATCCAAAGGGCCAGGCCGAAGGCGAACCGCTAGGGTGGAGGGGCCTGGAGAGGTGGCCGAGTCCGGTTGAAGGCGCTTCCCTGCTAAGGAAGTAACTGCCGTAAGGTGGTTCGTGGGTTCGAATCCCACCCTCTCCGCTCATTGCCGGTCGCCCGTGGTTTGCCCAACTCGCCGGGATAGTGTTCGACGCCATGGGAATGCTTGACGGAAAGACGGCCATTGTGACCGGCGGGGGCCAGGGAGTGGGTCGGGGTATCGCCTTGGCCCTGTCGGCAGAAGGCGCCGGGGTCACGGTGGCGGCTCGAACTGAGTCGAAGGTGCAGGCGGTGGCGGCTGAGATCACCGATCGGGGCGGGTCGGCCCTGGCGCTGGTGTGCGACGTGAACGAACTGGACGACATTCAGGCGTGCGTGGATCGCACCGTGGAGCACTTCGGCACCATCGACATCCTGGTGAACAACGCCCAGCAGGTGCCCCACGGGCATTTGCTGGAGGTGAGTGACGAGGCGTGCATGGCGGCGTGGACGTCGGGGGCGCTGGCCTCCATCCGGTTCATGCGGCTGTGCCATCCGTACCTCAAGGACGGCGGGGTGATAATCAACCAGGGCTCGGGGTCGAGCCTGAAGACTGACCCCAGCGGCATGGGGGTGTATGCCGGGGTGAAGTCGGCCATCCAGTCGATAACCCGGGCCGCGGCAATGGAGTGGGGGGCCGACGGCATCCGGGCCATTACCTTGATGCCGGTGGCTATGTCGCCGGCCATGGAGGACTGGAAGGGATTCAACCCCGATGGTTTCGCCGCCCTCCAAGAGCGCTTCGCCCTCAAGCGGGTGGGCGACGCCGAAGTCGACATCGGCCGAGTGGTCGCCTTCTTGTGCAGCGACACCGCCGGCTACATGACCGGCACCACCGTCAACATCGACGGCGGGGATGCTTACTTGCGCTAGCTAGGCGGAGCGATGTGGCCCTCGAGGCCGTAGGGGCGATAGGGGCCGAAGATGGACTGCTCCAAGACGCCGATGCCTTGGCGGTCGCCCATGCGGACCTTCATCAGGTGCTGGACGTGCTGGTTCTCGAAGGCGGTCTCGTCGACATCGGCCAGCTTCCAGCGTTCCGACTCCATGGCTAGCTCGCCCTTCCAGTCGCCGTGCGACCAGGTGGGGTGGCTGTAGCCGATGCCCTTCATGCGGTAGGTGAACTGCTTTTCGAAGGTGATCTCGTGGCGGGTGTCGTCTTCCAGCGAGGTCATGGCCAGCGTGGCGCTCTTGATCATGCGGCTTCCGGACTCGAACTCGAGGCGGTGCTCTAGGCGGTGCATGGGCTCGACGCCGGGGTCCTCCACGCCGGGGTTGTCGGCCAGAGACTCATAGGCGGGCAGGAAGGCCCCCACGTGGAACCGGGGCCGGCCCAGGGTGTCCTCGAAGAGCTGGTAGTGGCTGCACATGTCGTCCCAGTGGAGCGGGGCCCACAAGAAGAACAGCCCCATGGCCCGCGGCGCCTGGGGGGCGCCCCGGTTGTCGCCGCCGGCCACCGGACGCACTCCCCAGGAGCGGTCCTTGGTGCCGTAGGTCTTGGTCCGGTCGATCTCCATGCGCTGGCCGTCGTATTCGATCCAGCCGTGCCAACGGCCGAACTGGGTGAATCGAGTGGTGTCCATGATCCGGCGGCTGCCGTCGGACCAGTGGTGGCGGGGCTCCTCGATGGCCGCGGTGCGGGCCTCAAAGGTGAGGTCGGCGGCGAAGTCGGTGTCGTTGGGCTCCAGCACCACCCGGCAGGCCTTCATGGGCTCGGTGATCTCCAGGTTGAACGGGCCGACGCTGAGGTCGGAGGGCTCGGGGTTGGCCCGGGCCGAGGCGTGGAAGGCGTGCTGCACGCCGTTGTGGACGATGCTGATGCCGCAGTCCTGGATGCCGAGATGGGGATAGCGGGCGGTGCCCACGCCGAGATACATGTCGCCGGCCTTGGAATAGCCGTTGAACCAGTAGCGCTCGTAGAAGTCCTTCTCCCCGGTGGAAGGAGTGGAGATGGGATCGGGGGTCTGGTGGATGGGGAAATCGTCGAATTTGGTCAGCACCCGCCTATGGTGGCAGACCCAGCTCTCCTAACAAATGTCGGAGGGGCTGGTACCATCGGAGGAGTCCCTGACACCCAAGGCACAGACAACAGGGAGGCACCCATCATGAGCACCGACAACGGCGAACAGCACACCTTCCGCACCTTCCAGCTCCGCAACCTGGAAGACACTCCTGGCTTCGACCGGCTAAGCGAGCACCAGAAGATGGTGACCCGCGTGGTGGGCTCGGTCCTCCCATTCAAAACCAATAATTACGTGTGCGAGGAGCTGATCGACTGGGACAACGTGCCCGACGATCCCATGTTCCAGCTCACGTTCCCCCAAGAGGGCATGCTCGACCCGGAGCATTTCTCCCGCATCGCCGACATGATCAAAGCTGAGGTGCCCCAGCCCGAGATCAAGGCCGCCGCTCGAGAGATCCAGCTGAGCCTCAACCCCCATCCCGCCGGGCAGGTGGAGATGAACGCCGGATACCTGGAGGAAGAGGTGGTGCAGGGCGTGCAGCACAAGTATCGGGAGACGGTGCTGTTCTTCCCCACCCAAGGCCAGACCTGCCACGCCTACTGCACTTACTGCTTCCGGTGGCCGCAGTTCGTGCAGCTTGACGACCTCAAGTTCGCCAGCAAGGAGATCGATCGGCTGGTCTCCTATCTCAAGCTGAACCCGACGGTGTCCGACGTGCTGTTCACTGGGGGCGATCCGATGATCATGCGCACTGAGCTGATCCGCCGCTACGCCGAGCCGCTCATGAACGACGACCTGGAGATCAGCACCATCCGGTTCGGCACCAAGGCGCCGGCCTACTGGCCCTACAAGTTCACTGAGGGCGAGGAGGCCGATGACCTGTTGCGGCTGTTCGAGGAAATCGTGGCCTCGGGCCGCCATCTGGCCATCATGGCCCACTATTCGCATCCGGTTGAGCTGGCCACCGAAGCGTCCCGGGAGGCGCTGCGGCGCATCATCGAGACCGGGGCGGTGGTGCGGTGCCAGGCCCCGCTGATCCGCCACGTGAACGACAGCGCTCGGGCCTGGGCCGACATGATCACCACCGAGGTGGCCCTAGGAGCAGTGCCCTACTACATGTTCGTGGAGCGCGACACCGGGGCGAAGCGGTACTTCGAGGTGCCGCTGGTGGAGGCGTACCAGATCTACACCGACGCCTATAAACAGGTGTCGGGTCTGGCCCGCACCTGGCGGGGACCGTCGATGTCGGCCACCCCGGGCAAGGTGCTGGTGGACGGCATTGCGGAGATCAACGGTGAGAAGGTGATCGGCCTCAAGTTCGTGCAGGGTCGCGACCCAGACTGGGTGAACCGGCTGTTCTTCGCCGCCTACGACGAGAAGGCGTCTTGGCTCGACGAGCTGCGCCCGGCGTTCGGCGAGGAGAAGTTCTTCTACACCGATGAGCTGAACAACATGAAGACCGACACCCCCCAGCGGGTGCAGCTCATCACCACCCGAGCGGCCTGATCTGCTAGCTGCCCGCTGGGCTCACTCCCATTCGATGGTGCCGGGGGGCTTGGAGGTGATGTCGTAGGCCACCCGGTTGATGCCGTCAACCTCGTTGATGATGCGGCTCGACATCTTCTCCAACAGCTCATAGGGCAGCCGGGCCCAGTCGGCGGTCATGGCGTCCTCGCTTGTCACCGCCCGAATCACCACCACCTGGCCGTAGGTGCGCTCGTCGCCCATCACGCCCACGGTGCGGATGTCGGGCAGCACGGCGAAGGCCTGCCACACCTCCCGTTCCAATCCGGCCGCAGTGATCTCGGCCCTCACGATGGCGTCGGCCTTGGCCAATAGGCCTGCTTTGTCGGGGGTGATCTCGCCGATCACCCGCACGCCGAGGCCGGGACCGGGGAAGGGATGGCGCCACACGATCTCATCGGGCAGGCCCAGTTCGTGGCCCACGGCCCGCACCTCGTCTTTGAACAGGTCGCGCAACGGCTCCACCAGCTCGAAGTCCATCTCCTCGGGGATGCCGCCCACGTTGTGATGGCTCTTGATCTTGGCCGCAGAATCGGAGCCCGACTCGATCACATCGGGGTAGAGCGTGCCCTGCACCAGATAGGCGGCGCCGTCCACCTGGTTGGCGGCCTCCTCGAAGATGCGGATGAACAGCTCGCCGATAATCTTGCGCTTCTCCTCAGGGTCGATCACCCCAACGAGGGCGTCAAAAAACCGATCGGCGGCGTCCACTGCGATCAACTCGATGCCCTGGGACCGGCGGAAGGTGTCGATTACCTGCTGGCCCTCGTCTTGGCGCATCAGGCCGGTGTCCACGAACACGCAGGTGAGCTGATGTCTCACCGCTCGATGGACCAGGGCCGCGGCTACTGCTGAGTCAACCCCGCCACTCAGGCCGCACACCGCTCGACCATCGCCGATCTGGGCTTGGGTGGCGGCCACCGCTTCGTCGATGAACGACTCGGTGGTCCACGAGGGGGCCAGCCCCGCCCCCCGGTACAAGAATCGCTCCATCACCGCCTGCCCGCCGGGGGTGTGGGCCACCTCGGGGTGGAACTGGACTCCGAATATGCGCTGCTCGGGGTTCTCCAAGGCGGCTACCGGGGCCTGGGGGGTGGAGGCGGTGACCACAAAGCCGTCGGGCGGAGTGGAGATGGAGTCGAAATGGCTCATCCACACCGGGCGCTCGATGTCCTCATCGGGGCCGAACAGGGTGCCGGGGTCGCTCACGCTCATGGCAGTGCGGCCGTACTCGCCGATGCCGGTGCGGGACACCTCCCCACCGAGTTGGGCGGCAATGAGCTGGGCGCCGTAGCAGATGCCAAGGATGGGAATGCCCAGGCGGTAGATGTCGGGGTCGATGCGGGGCGACCCCTCGACGTGGACCGACTTGGGGCCGCCGGAGAAGATCACCGCGCCGGGCTGGCGCTCGGTGATCTCATCGGCGCTGATGGTGTGGGGGACGATCTCGCTGTAGATGTGAGCTTCGCGCACTCGGCGGGCGATGAGTTGGGCGTACTGGGCCCCGAAATCAACCACCAAGACCGGGTGGTCTCGGCTGGCTCCGTCCGGGGCTGCGTTCATGGCCGCCGATAATCCGTCGGCAGGGGTCAACGGCCCATCCCGATGCCCTGGGACCGCTGGAGGGACTTGCCCTCGGTTTGCAGAGAGGGGGCGACCATGATCTCGGCCTTCTGGAACTCCTTGAGCGATTCATAGCCACAGGTGGCCATGGAGGTGCGCAAACCTCCGAACAGGTTAAGGCGCCCGTCGTTCTCCTTGGCCGGGCCGATCAATATCTCCTCCAGCGTGCCCCGGGGGGTGGTTTGCACCCGGGCGCCTCTGGGCAGGGTGGGATGGAAAGTGGCCATGCCCCAGTGGTGGCCCCGGCCGGGGGCTTCGTGGGCGGCGGCCAGCGGAGAGCCGATCATCACCGCGTCGGCCCCGCACACGATGGCCTTGGCGATGTCGCCGCCGGTGGCCATTCCACCGTCGGCGATGATGTGGACATACACCCCGGTCTCGTCGAGGTGGCGCATCCGAGCGGCCCGGGCGTCGGCGATGGCGGTGGCCTGGGGGACGCCGATGCCCAGCACGCCTCGGGTGGTACAGGCCTGGCCCGGCCCGACGCCTACCAGGATGCCGGCCGCACCGGTACGCATGAGGTGAAGCGCAGCGTCATAGCTGGCGCAGCCGCCCACAATCACTGGGATCTCCAGACGTCGAACGAACTGCTTGAGGTTCAGCGGTTCGTGGTTCTTGGACTTGTGCTCCGCGGTGACCACCGTTCCCTGGATGACCATGAGGTCGAGCTCGGCGGCCAGCATGTGGGGGGCGAGCTGGTCGGTGCGCTGAGGGGTGACCGAGGCGCAGGAGATCACCCCGGCTTCTTTGACTTGGCGGATGCGCTCGCCGATCAACTCGGGCTTGATGGGCTCGGCATAGAGCTCCTGCATGCGGAGGGTGGCCTTCTCCGGAGGCTGGGACGCGATCTCGTCCAGAACCGGCTCAGGATCTTCATAGCGGGTCCATAGTCCCTCGAGGTTCAGCACTCCCACGCCGCCGAGCTGACCGATGGCGATGGCGGTGTCGGGGCTGACCACCCCGTCCATGGCCGCGGCCATGAGGGGCAAATCGAAGCGGTAGGCGTCGATCTCCCAGGCGATGCTCACATCCTCGGGATCGCGGGTACGGCGGGTGGGGACGATGGCGATGTCGTCGAACCCGTACGCCCGCCGTGCGGTCTTGCCCAGCCCGATCTCAACCTCGGCCATCGCGACGCCCCTTTGTATTGGAAACCAAGAATTCTAAAGCCTTCAGGCTTGCTATAGGGGGATTTACTTCGTCACCAAGAGGTAGGCGAAATCAAGCAGCCGATTGGACGAGATTCCAGATTTCTTCCACGTGGTGTCGCTCGGTTTGGGGGCTGCCGATGGCCACCCGCAAGATGAGCTGGCGGTCGATAGTGGTTGGGGTGATGTAGGCCCGTCCGGATTGGTTGACCGCGTCCAGAACCTGTTGGGTGGCGCCATTGCCACCTTTGTGTCGGAAGCACACCAGGCTGACCACGGTGGGGGCGGCCAGCTCAAACCGGTCGTCGGCGTCCACCCACTCGGTGAGCTCGGCGGCCCAAGCAATATGGCGGCGGATGTGGGCCCGCAGTCCTTCCAGGCCGTAGTGGCGAAGCACGAACCACAGCTTGAGGGCCCGGAATCGCCGCCCCAGAGGCACCTGCCAGTCGCGGTAGTCCACCACTGCTCCCGACTCGCTGGCTGGATTGCGCAGATACTCCGGGGTGATGGACAGCGCCTCGTTGAGGCTGGCCCGATCGGCCACATAGAACGCCGAGCAGTCGAAGTTGGTGAGCAGCCACTTGTGGGGGTTGAACACGTAACTGTCAGCCGTTTCCAGCCCCGCGTTGAGAAATCGCATCTCAGGGCAGAGCGCGGCGGCGCCGGCGAAGGCGGCGTCCACATGCAGCCAGGCGTTGAAATTTTCTGCCACCCAGCCCACCTCGGTCACCGGGTCGATGGCAGTGGTGGAGGTGGTGCCCACGGTCGCCGCTACGAAGAATGGGGTCAGGCCGTTCTTCTGGTCGTTAACGATCTCATAGGCCAAGTGGTCGGCTCGCATGGCGTAGGTGGGCGTGGTGGCGATGGACCGCAACCGCTCGTCGGGAATGCCGGCCACCCGCAGCCCCTTGGCTATTGACGAGTGGGCCTGCTCGGAGGTGTAGGCCACCAGATTGGGGAGGGCGTCGATACCGCCAGCCCGGTGCCGAGCGGCGAGGATGGCGCACAGCGTGCTGCTGGACGCGCTGTCCTGGATGATGCCGTTGCCCTGGAACTTCTCGGGTAAGTCCACCTCGACGGCCAGCCAGTCGAGGACGTGTTGCTCCAGTTCGGTCACCGCGGGGCCGGTGTCCCACAACATGCCCTGGGCACCGAGGCCCGAGGACACCAGATCGGCCAATGCGGATGGCCCGCTGGCGCTGGCCGGGAAATAGGCCAAGAAGCCGGGGGCTTGCCAATGGGTGATGCCGGGCAATATGACCCGGTCGAGGTCGGCCAGCACGTCGGCGAAGTCCTCGCCGTGCGCAGGCGCCTCGGTGGGCAGCATAGCCCGGATGTCGCCCGGCTCGACCGGAGATTTGACTGGAAATTCGCCGAGTCGCGCCATGTAGTCGGCCACCCAGTCCACCGCCTGGTAGCCCCGCTGCCGAAACTCTTCCGGGCTCATGTGGTTCGGTCGCTCTGCCATGGGTGTCATTGTTGCCCACCGGTGCCGCGGTCTTGCGGTGGAGGGCGGGGAATGAACTGGGGGCCGCCCCGCTCGGTCGCGATGGCAGCCCCCAGACTGTTCTTTGGGTTGTTGATGCGGCCAGGTGGCTACATCATGCCGCCCATTCCTCCCATTCCTCCCATGCCGCCCATGGGGTCGCCACCGGGGGGCATCGGGGGGGCAGGGGGTTCGGGCTTGTCGGCCACCAAGGCCTCGGTGGTGAGAAGCATGGCGGCGATGGAAGCTGCGTTCTGCAATCCAGCCCGGGTCACTTTGGCCGGGTCGATGACGCCGGCGGATACCAAGTCTTCGGTGACACCGGTAGCAGCGTTGAATCCGATGGTGCCCTCGGCGTCTTCGATGTCGCGCACCACGATGGAACCCTCGAAGCCGGCGTTGGAGGCGATGAGAGAGCACGGCACGGTCAGTGCGTCGAGCACGATCTTGGCGCCGGTGGCCTCGTCGCCGCTCAGGTTCTCGACCACCTTGGCCACCGACGGCCGGGTCCGCACCAGGGCGGTGCCGCCCCCGGCGACCACGCCCTCCTCGATGGCAGCCCGAGTAGCCGACAGCGCATCCTCGATCCGGTGCTTCTTCTCCTTGAGTTCCACCTCGGTGGCCGCGCCCACTTGCACGACGGCTACGCCGCCGGCCAGCTTGGCCAAGCGCTCTTGGAGCTTCTCCCGATCCCAGTCGGAGTCGGTGTTATCGATCTCCTGGCGTATCTGGGCCACTCGGCCGTCAACGTCGGCCTTGGAACCTGCGCCCTCCACGATGGTGGTGTCGTCCTTTGTGACGATCACTTTGCGGGCGGTGCCCAGTAGATCGAGGGTGACGCCCTCCAGGTTGAGCCCGACCTCCTCGGCCACAACTTGGCCGCCGGTGAGGATGGCCATGTCTTGGAGCATGGCCTTGCGGCGCTCGCCGAAGCCAGGGGCCTTGACGCCCACGGAGTTGAATGTGCCCCTGATCTTGTTCACCACCAGAGTGGCCAGGGCCTCGCCCTCCACGTCCTCGGCGATGATCAGCAGCGGCTTGCCGGTCTGCATGACCTTCTCCAGCACGGGCAGCAGATCCTGGACCGAGCTGATCTTGCCCTGGTTGAACAGGATGTAGGGCTCATCCAGCACGGCCTCTTGACGCTCGGCGTCGGTCACGAAGTAGGGGGACAAGAAGCCCTTGTCGAACTGCATGCCCTCCACGAAGTCGAGTTCCATGCCGAAGGTGTTCGACTCCTCCACGGTCACCACGCCGTCTTTGCCTACCTTGTCGATGGCGTCGGCAATGACGTCGCCGATGGCGGTGTCGGCGGCCGAGATGGAAGCTACTTGGGAGATCTCCTCCTTCTGGGAGATGTCCTGGGCCTGATCGACCAGAGAGTCCACCGCAGCGGCCACCGCCTGCTCGATGCCTCGCTTGAGGCTCATCGGGTTGGCCCCGGCGGCCACATTGCGCAGTCCGTTGTGGACCATGGCCTGGGCCAGCACGGTGGCAGTGGTGGTGCCGTCGCCAGCGATGTCGTTGGTCTTGGTGGCCACCTCTTTCATGAGCTGGGCGCCCATGTTCTCAAACTTGTCGTCCAGCTCCACCTCGCGAGCGATGGACACGCCGTCGTTGGTGATAGTGGGAGCACCGAACTTCTTGTCAAGGACCACATTGCGGCCCTTTGGACCCAAAGTCACCTTGACCGCGTCGGCAAGCTGGTTGACGCCTGCTTCGAGGCCGTGGCGGGCCTCTTCACGGAACTTGAGAATCTTGGTCATTTGACGATTGCCAGCACGTCGCGGGCCGACAGGATCAGCAGATCCTCGCCGTCCACCGTGATCTCGGTGCCGCCGAACTTGCTGTACACAACGGTGTCGCCGACAGAAACGTCCATCGGGATCAGCTCGCCGGTGTTGTCGGACCGCTTGCCCGGTCCCACGGCGATGACCTCGCCCTGCTGGGGCTTCTCTTTGGCGGTGTCGGGGATGACCAGCCCGCTGGCGGTCATCTCTTCAGACTCGCCGGGGCGGACAACGATTCGGTCATCAAGGGGCTGTAGCGCCATCTTGGCCTCCAAATGGTTGGTAGATTTGAGCTTTAGCACTCTCAATAGGCGAGTGCTAAGAGTAGGGCTTCAGCGGCCCTGAGGCCAATTCAGGCTGTCGGATCGGTGGGCGAGATGAACGGGAGGGGGAGATTGGGATCGGCGCCGGTGTCCAGCGGTGAGGGGCCGTCGAGCTGAAGCCTTTGCCATCCGGCGGCGGCCACCATGGCGGCGTTGTCGGTACACATGGAACGGCTGGGCAAGAACCCGCTGATGCCGGTGGCCACGCAGGCGTCGAGCAGGCGCTCCCGCAACGAGGAGTTGGCCGCCACCCCACCGGCTAGGCACAGGCCCTTGGCCCCGTACTCCTCGGCGGCCTTGCGGGCCTTGTATACCAGCACGTCCACCACCGCCTCCTGGAACGAAGCGGCGATGTCGGCCACCACCAAATCGGGGTGGTTTCGCACGTGGTTGACCACTGCGGTCTTCAGGCCGCTGAAGGAGAAGTCATAGCCGTCGTCGTACATGGGACGGGGGAAGGCCACGGCCTCCGGATTGCCGTCCATGGCCAGTCGGTCGATAATCGGGCCACCGGGATAGCCCAGATCCATGAAGCGGGCCACCTTGTCGAATGCTTCGCCGGCGGCGTCGTCCAGGGTCTGGCCGATGAGCCGGTAGCGGCCGAATGCCTCCATCAGAACCAGCAAGGTGTGGCCGCCCGACACCAGCAGCACCACCACCGGAAGCTCCAAGTCGGGCTCCTCCAAGAAGGAGGAGTACAGATGGGCCTCTAGGTGGTTCACCGCCACGTACGGGACATCCCAGACCAGGGCAAGCGATTTGGCTGCACTGACCCCCACCAGGAGGGAGCCGATAAGGCCGGGACCGGCGGTAGCGGCCACCGCCTCCACGTCGTGGTCGCTGAGTCCCGCCTCGATCACCGCCTGAGCGACGACCGGGGTGAGCAGCTCCACATGGGCTCGGCTGGCGATTTCCGGAACCACCCCGCCATAGCGGGAATGGAGGTCGACCTGGCTGCTGATCACCGACGAGAGAACGTCGGATGGGCCGGAGACCACGGCAGCGGCGGTCTCGTCGCAGGAGGTCTCGATTCCCAGCACAATGGCGGGAGCTTGTTTAGGGGAATCCACGGCGGTCATGCGCAGTCCAGTTCTACCGCGATCTTGATGAGCCGGTCGGCATAGTCGGGCTGTTGGATGTTGTCGGCCCGCATCACCACCGCGTCGGGTGACAGGCCCATGTTGGCGTAGTACCCCCGCTGAATGCCCACCGGGGCCAGGCCGAAGCGCCGGTACAGGGACTGGGCCGAGGGGTTGTCGGCGGCCACTTCCAGGGCCAGGCTCGTCTTGCGGTGGCGGGCGGCGAGGACAAGGGCCAAGAACAGCCGGGCGCCGATGCCTTGGCCTCGGCAATCGGGCGCCACCGTCACGGTGGTGATGTGGGCTTCATCTTCCTCGAAAGCCACGCCGGCGTGGCCGACGACTCGATCGGGATGAGCAATGACGTAGAGCCGATCGTCAGTGCGGGCTAGTTCTGATTCGTAGACTTCCCGAGACCAGGGGATCGGATAGCACTGGGCGTCGATGGCCATGACCTCGCTGAGGTGAGCTCGTTTCATGGGCTCGATCATCGGGTGCTCCAGTTGATGTCAGCGTCGGGAACCCGAAGGTATATCGGTTTGAGCTCCCACGGCTTGACGAACTCTTCCCGCAGAGCCCGGGCGTGCGCCAGCTGTACCAACGAGGCGGCCGAGGGATGGGCCAAATCCTGTTCGGCGATCTCGGTCTTTTGAAGCCGGTCGAATACTTCGGAGTAGCGGCGGGCGCCGTCGCCCACCAGCAGCACTTCTTCGCTGGTGGCCAGCAACTGGGAGGCCAGATCGTCGGGAGTGCCAACTTGGGCATCCGACACCCGTTGAACCCCGCCGGGTACTTGGCGATAGAAGGCGTAGAACAGCTCACTGCGCCGCGCGTCAATGGCGGCCACGATCACCCGATTGGTGTGGCGCACAGCAAAGGCCAGCAGATCGAGGCTGGACACGCCGATCATCGGCACCCCCAGGGCATAGGCCATGGCCATGGCGCTGGAGATGCCCACTCGAAGGCCGGTGTACAAACCTGGTCCGAGGTCCACGGCCACGCAGCCCACATCTCGCAGTTCGACCCGAGCTTGGCGGGTGACGAACTGGACTTGAGGGGCGATGGCCTCGGCGTGGCGGCGGCCCCGAGCGCTATGGGCCGAAGCCAGCACCCCTTCGTGCCCGCCAAGGGCGCATCCCACCTGCTGGGTGGCCGATTCGATGCCCAAGATCAACACGGCGGGCCCTCCCTCCATGGATCGGTGGCGGCCGCCAAGTCGTCGGCTCGGGCCTGCCATCTGGGTCCCACCGGGGTCAAGACCACGATCCGCTCGTCGGGCGGGCTGGGTTGGCCTTCGATGAAGGTCAGCGCGACCTCGAGATAGTCATTGGGCAGGGCCTGGCGGATGGCGTCACCCCACTCGATAAGGATTACCCCGTCGCTGTCCAGCAGTTCGGGCAGGCCCAAGTCGAGCACTTCGGCAATCTGGTCGAGGCGGAAGACGTCGAGGTGATGGAGGAGCAACCTTCCGTGGTATTCCCGGGCCAGGGTGAAGGTGGGGCTGGTGACCGGCTCGCTGATGCCCAAGGCGGCGGCGAACCCCTGGGTGAAGGTGGTCTTTCCGGCACCCAGGTCGCCCACCAGCAGTAGCAGGTCGCCGGGTTGGGCCAGTTCGGCCATAGCAGCAGCCAGATTCTTCGTGTCTTCGGGGGAGCGGGTGCGGATTCGGATCATGGTGGCGTCCGGGCGGGTTTGGACCAACGGGCGGAGTTCATCCCGACATCGCCATACGGGCTCGGACCAAATCAGAGCGCATCTGGGCCTCTTGGAATCCACCGCCCCGCAACACCGCCGCTGGGTGGTAGGTGGGGATAATCACTGCGTCGGCATTGGGCATCGGGTAGCTTTGGCCTCGCAGCTTGGTGATCCCGGTCTTGGTGTCCAGCAGCAGTTTGGAAGAGAAATTGCCCAGGGTGACCACCACCCTTGGAGCGATGAGCTCGACTTGCTGCTCCAGCCACGGGCGACAGGCGGCGATCTCGTCAGGTTTGGGATCTCGATTGCCGGGAGGACGGCACTTGACGACGTTGGCGATGTAGCAACTATCGCGGTTCAGCCCGATTTCCTCGGCCATCAGCCGGTCGAGCAGCTTGCCCGAGCGGCCCACAAAGGGAAGGCCCTGCTTGTCTTCCTCGGCGCCGGGCCCTTCGCCCACAAACATGAGGTCGGCGCTGGGGTTGCCCATACCGAACACCACCTGCGTCCGGCCCTGGGCCAGCTCGCACTTGGTGCAGTCAGCCGCCTCAGCGGCAACCTCGGCCAACGTCAATGTCACAGGCCAAGAATACGTCCCCCATTGGCGGAATCTAGGGGTCGGTCTTGGTGACAGATTGGTATTGGAGCAGAGCTGATTGCCCCACGATGTCAATGACGCGCACAAGTGCTTCTCGGCCATCAGCATCGGTTAAGAGCAGATCTTCGTTGAATCCGAGATGCACCGGCTGTTGGATACCCTGGTTGATGGCGATGTTGTCGGCATAGAGATAGGAGCGGTCGAGGCTGTCCAGTATTGGGTTCAGCCGCCCCGACACGACAGGCAGATGGCCGGTGCTGTTGGCGAATACGACCGAACCTCCGTTGGACAATTGGGTGAGCTCCAACCTGAGCGGCCCCTCCGACGGAACCCAGTTCGTGCCGTGTCCTGCGGCATAGCCACTCACGCCCGCGAAAACGGTCATCGGCAAGTGGGTGGCGTGGAGGTCGACGTAGGCGATGCCATCCAGGTCTGTCTTGGCCTGCTTGCTCGTCTTGTTGGGGAACAGAGCAAGAACGTCTACGCCGGATAGTGGTTTCCCATTGCACTCCACAACGATTGAAGCCCTGTCGGGGTCGGCCTCCAATCTGGCTGCTGGAATGGTCAGAAGTAGCTCACTGTCGTCGATGGGCTCGTATTCCGGCATCTTTCCGGATAGTTCGTGGGTCTTCTGTTTGATGATCGGTACCCCGTCGCCGCGACGCTCCATGAAGTAGTGCCGTTCACCGACGTTTGACAGCACAGGTAGCGGGATGCGAGCCAATACAGACGTCAAGACCTCGTTGCGGGTGGACTGGCGAACTTCCATGCTCTCGACGGTGAGATTATTGGGCAAGCTTCCAGGGGAAGCTATCTCGAGTCGATCTTCAAACAAAGAGATCCGGATCCGACTACCACGGATGGAGTAGTCCCGATGGGCAACCGCATTGACAAGAGCCTCAAAAACGGCCTGCTCGTTGTATTGCTGAATGTTTGTCCGGTCAGGTTCTTTGCGAGCTGAGACCCGCATATTGCGTACCACGAATCTCAGCGCTTCAGAAACTTGTTGATTGATCGGGCCGGTAATGATCTTTGCATCAAGCTGGCCGGACGTTCGGCCCGTGCCTCGATAGCAGGTGGCGTTGATCTCAGCCTGCGGCAACCAGTCTTCCGGCGAGGGACAGCACAACAAGATACCGGCGACAGTTGCCCGTAGGACGCCGTGCTCGTCGTCGGAGAGAAGCCCCAGTTTAGAAAGTGCGATCTCGGGCTTGTCGGTGCTTTGGGCGCTCAACAACGGCTTCCACAGCGATTCGCTCAACGTCGCGATGCCGGTACCGTCAACAGTCTGCTTGTCAAACCATCGGTATCGGGCCTGTCCACGTCGTTGGGCTAGACGGAGCTGCTCGTCGCTGTCCATCTGCTGCTTCTTGCTTCCTACCCGTTTGAAGCACCCTTGAGGACTCTCATGCAGTGAGTCGCCTTCAGATACTTCTATGAGCAGAAGGGCTTTGCCGTCTAGCTCCTTGCGAAGAATAACTGGTGATATGAAAGGCTTGATCGAATCGGAACAGGCTTGGTGCAGGACCTTCTCAAGTGCATCTAGCTGCTTGCGATCCATACCTTGAACGTCGCCGTCATCGGTTACACCGCACAACATGATGCCGCCGTTGGAGTTAGCGAAAGCGGATAATTCGTCGGCTACATCATCTTGCCTTGGGCCCTTGACCTTATTGTCGGAGAACCTTGTTTCCTTGAATTCCCAATAGCCATCCTCACCGAGACTGAGTTGGGATCTGATCTCATCATCTGTGGGGTTCCGAGGAACTGCCATCAGCCCAGTCTACGAGAGCTTGAGACAATGGCCGAGCAAGGTTTGGCCGGGTGCTCAGATCGGGTATGCGGTACCGTCGGCGGTGATGTTGGGAGTTGGCGGGGGCGTGCTGGTGGGGCACTGGACCGACGAGACGGCCCGCACGGGTTGCACGGTGGTGTTGTTTCCCGAAGGGAGCACTGCCTCAGGAGAAATTTGCGGTGGCGCTCCGGCAACCAGGGATTTTGCCTTACTGGCTCCAGAACGGACGGTGAGCCAGGTGGACGCGGTGGTGCTCTCGGGGGGCTCGGCCTTCGGTTTGGCGGCGGCCGACGGCGTGATGCGGTGGTGTGAGGAGCGGGGCCGGGGGTTTGAGACGCGGGGCGGTCGGGTGCCCATCGTGGTGGGTATGTCGCTGTACGACCTGACCGAGGGCGACGGCTCAGTGCGACCCGGTGCCGATGCTGGCTATGCGGCCGCTGACGCGGCCCGCGATGAGTTTCCCGCATTGGGACGGGTAGGTGCGGCCACTGGGGCCACCATGAACAAGTGGCGGGGAGCGGAGAACCGCGTGGACGGCGGGCTGGGCGGCACCCTGCTCCAAGTTGGCGATGTGGCGGTGGGGGCCCTGGTGGCGGTGAACGCCGCGGGGGCAATCAACGACGGAGCCGTGCAACGTGCGCTGATCGAAGGAAGCTACGAACACCAGTCTGCCGATCCGTTTGCTGACAGCAACGACGACGAGCCGCACACCAACACCACCATCGGGGTAGTTGCTACCAATGCGATGCTCGACAAGGTGGATTGCTTCCGGGTGGCTCGCAGCGGTCACAGCGGGATGACCCGGGCACTGCTGCCGGCCCACACCGACGGCGATGGGGACGCGTTAGTGGTGGGGGCCACCGGCCGAGTAGAAGCTGATGTTGGCCTGGTTCGCCTGATGGCCGCTGCCGCGGTGGAGACAGCGATCCGTTCGGTTGGTTGACACGACCGGGAAATGATCCGCTCGGTAGGCCATGATGGCGGCGACTGATCGCGATCAAATAGGGGATTGACATGAAGGACTTGGCTGGAAAGGTGGCGGTGATCACCGGGGCGGCCAGCGGCATGGGACGAGCCATGGTGCGCAAGGCGGCCTCCGAGGGGATGCACATTCTGGCCGGCGACATCGACGAGGCCGGGCTGGCCGAAACGGTGGGCGGCTTGGAGAATGCCCAGCTCATGCTGACCGACGTGACCAGTCCCGACGCCAACGAGGCTCTGGCCAACGCCGCCCTGGAGCGCTTCGGCGGGATCCACTTGGTACACCTCAACGCCGGCGTGCTCACCGGTGGGTTCACCTGGGAGAACACGGTGGACGACTGGCGCTGGGTGCTGGACGTGAACCTGTGGGGAGTGATCCACGGCGTGCGCAGCTTCATTCCCCGGATGCTGGAGAAGGGCGAAGACGGCCACGTGGTGATCACTGCCTCGGTAGGGGGCCTCACCTCCGGGGGGCTGCTCGGGCCTTACACCACCTCGAAGTACGGGGCGGTGGCCATTGCTGAGTCGCTCCATAGGGAACTTGACATCATCGAAGCGCCAATCGGAGTGTCATGTTTGTGCCCCGGCCCGGTGGCCACCGGCATTTTCCGGGCCGAGCGCAACCGCCCCGACACCTACGACGACACCTGTGGGCCCATGTCGGCCGACGCCGAGGCCGCCGCCTTCCACCGAGCTCTGATCAACGCCATCGACGAGGGCACCGATCCGGCGGTGATCCCGGAGCTGGTGTTCGACGCGGTGCGCAACGACAAGTTCTGGATCTTCCCCCACCCTGACTTCAAGGAGAGGATCGCAGCCCGCACTGAGTCGATCATGAGCGAAACCAACCCTGAGTACACAGTGGGCCTGCCCGAAGCGATTCCGCCGTCTCGCTAGCTAGGAAAAGCGAAGGGGGACGCGGCGGCTAAATTGGCAGACGATCTCGTAGGCGATGGTGTCGAGCCGCTGGGCTATCTCGGTGGCGGTGATCTCTTCGTCCCCCTGCCGCCCCAGCAGGATCACCTCGTCACCGGGTGTCACGGGATGGTCGAGGCCGCAATCCACCATGGTCTGGTCCATCGTCACCACTCCGGCGATGGGCCGCCGGTGTCCGCCGATCAGCACCTCGCCGCCAGAAGTTCCCAGTCGCCGGGACCAGCCGTCGGCATAGCCGATGGGGATGGTGGCCAGCTTGGTGTCGGTAGGAGCGTAGTAGTGGTGGCCGTAGGACACCGGTGTGCCCGCGGCGATGGTCTTGACCATCGACACCTCAGTGCGCACTGTCATGGCCGGTTGAAGCGGAAGGCAGTCGGCCAAATCCGGCGACGGGGGGATTCCGTAGAGAGCGATCCCACAGCGCACCATGTCGAACCGGCCGGTCGGGTGGGCCATGGCCACCGCCGAGTTGGCCAGATGACGGCAGAATTTCTGGTGGCCGGCGAGCCTTAGCCGGGAGAGCAAATGGTTGAACTGTTCGACTTGGTAGGCGGTAAACGGGTTGTCGAGTTCATCGGCCACCGCGCAGTGAGTCCACACACCAGCCAGCTCGAGGGTGTCGCGTTCCGCGATGGCGTCGGCCAGCATCAGCACCTCGGCGGGCGGGGCGCCCACTCGGGCCATGCCGGTGTCGACTTTGAGGTGGACGGGCAAGTACTGGTTGGCGGCGGCGGCGGCCGCGGCGGCGGCGGCCAAGCCCTCGCCTTGGTACACGGTGGGAATGAGCCGGTGCTCCACTACTTCGGCAAACTCGTAGGGGCGGGGCTCAGACAGCAACAGGATGGGGACGTCGATGCCGTCTTCACGCAGCTGTCGGCCTTCGTCTACCAAGGCCACGGCCAGTGTGGTGGCACCGGCCTCTACTGACGTTCGGGCCACCGGAATCATGCCGTGGCCGTAGGCGTCGCCTTTGACCACTGCGCATAGCTCTGTGGGATGGACCAGATCGGCCAGCAGCCGGGCGTTGTGGGCGATGGATTCCAGATTGATGTCGGCCCAAGTCGGTCTCATGGCGCGGCTTTCTGCTGGGTCGCAGCCTCCCAAGCTTGGGGCAGGGCCAGGAGCAGGTCTGATGCTGTCATCCCGCCGGGCGGACGACTGCTGGCGGCTTGCCCGTGGAGCCAGGCTGCCGCGGTGGCCGCCTTCATAGGCTCCAACCCGGCGCTGAGCAGTCCGCAGATGAGACCGGCCAGCACGTCGCCGGTCCCGGCGGTGGCCAGCCGGGCGTCGCCATTGGCAATAGCCACGGCGGTCCCATCGGGATCGGCCACTACGGTGGTGGGGCCTTTGAGCAGGACATGGACCCCAGTGGCCGCAGCCAGGGAGCGGGCGGCGGCGAAGCGGTCGGGATTAGGGGCTTCCCCGGTGAGGATGCGGTATTCGCCGTCGTGGGGGGTGAGCACGGTGGGAGCGGTGCGGTCGGCCAAAACTCCATCGGCCTCAAGACCGAGAGCGAACAGGCCATCGCCGTCGATGACCAGGGGAAGTGGCGTGCGGCCCGCCAGCTCGCGGACGGATTGGACGGTGGCCGATTGCCGTCCCAGCCCGGGTCCCACCGCCATGGCTTTGAATCGAGACTGCTCGTCGGCCTCGATGGCATCGGCCCAGTTGTCAGCAGGAAGGGGGTGGCCGACGGTTTCGGTGGAGGCGGTGCTGCTAGCCAGAATGTCGGTAGCGTCTAGACCAGGCGTGCTCAATCGTACATAGCCCGATCCGCTTCTCATTGCCGCGGCGGCGGCCAAATGGGCGGCACCGGTCATGCCGGGTGATCCGGCGATGACCCAGCAGGCGGTCTGCCATTTGTGAGCCTCGGCGGGTCGAACGGGTAGCCAGCAGCTGACATCGTGCGCCGTTACCAGGTGGGTGCGGGCCGAAGAAGCGTCAAGCCCGATGGGAGCCACCGTGACCTGGCCACAGCGCTGGGCTCCGGGATGGAGGATGAGACCGGGCTTGAGGGCGCCGAAGGCAACCGTTTGATCGGCGAACCAGGGTTCGCCGAGGATCTCGCCGGTTAATCCGTTTACACCGGAGGGGATGTCGGCGGCCAGGATCGGAGCAGCCCGTTGGGGAGCGTCGGGCACGGACGCTGGGGGAGGCGGAACATAGGGCCGCCGCAGGCCGGTGCCGTAAGCGGCGTCGATGGACAGGTGGGCGGGAGGTAGCGACTCGGGTGTTTCGGAGGCGTCGATCACGGCGACACGGACACCACGGCGCCGCAGCCACTGGGCGGCGGCTCGTCCGTCGGCGCCGTTGTTGCCTTTGCCGGCGAGCACAGTCACCCGGCGGCCGTAACCACCTCCCAGCATGCCTAGAGCGGTTCGGGCCAGTGCCGTGCCAGCTCGCTCGATCAGCTCTTCGACCGGTTCAGGGGCCGCCGCATCGATGGCGGCCATCTCTTCTGGGGTGACGACGGGGATCATGGACGCCAGCGGTCAGCCAGCTCGGTCACCGGTTCCAATAGGAGATCTTCCGTGTCGATAGCGCCCAGCCGGTCGAGGCGAAAGTCGGGTTCGGTCTCGGTGACCTCGTCGCGCAAGGCGGCGAACCGGTTCCGGTAGCCCTCCAACACCTGTTGGGCCGCTTCAGGGGAGAGACGGGGCTGGAAACGCACGTGCAGCAGAGTGAGCCCAGTGGCTTGGCGGTCTTTGACCTCCGGTATCAGCACGATGGTACGGCCGTCCGATCGGCCTCGAGTGGCCAGGACTTCACGCTCGATTGCCACCAGGTGTTTGCTGCCTCGCAGGATTGGGTCGCGTTCGGTGCGGGAGGCCAACCCCACAGTGATGCCGCCCCGGTCGACCACATGAATGGTGGTGTTGGACGCTTCGGGATCGCCGCTGATGGCATACCGGATGTAGCCGGTGACCTCGGCGACGGAGGGGTCGAGCGCGGTGAGAGTGCGCAGCGTCTGGTAGCTGAGCTGGTGGCGGGGGGTGCCGGCATCGAGAGCAGCCCGGACCAATGGCAACTCCATGAGCGATTCCTCGGCCCGAGAAATCCCGACGGTAACGGTCTTGGCCTGGTGGCGGATGGCGTCTACCGGCCGGGTCAGTTCACCCACGGCCACGGTGAGCATGGCGGTGAGGTCTTCCAGCACTACTGCCGGGGTGCCAACCCGCCCCCGTTCCAGCTGGTAAGCATCGAGCGGGGCGATGCCCAGCGCATAGCGATACATGGAGGCCATCTCGGCGGCGGTGCCGGCCTCCAGGCAGCCGTTGTAGCGGCCTTGGCGCAGATCTTGGAAGAACCGCTGGGCGGCGGGGGCGAACTGCGAGCGAAGCCTGGCCAGCATTTTCTGGCTATCGACTTCGGCGTTGCCGGCGGCATTGCTGGCGGCCACCTCGGCCTCGATGGCGGCTCGGGTTTCCCGCAGGGGTTGGGCCAATTCGTCGATGGCCAGCGCCGACTCATACCCGAACAGGTGGCCCACCATGGTGGCTAGCACAAAGGCCAGTTCGGGCGAGCCGGTGTTGGGGGTGGCGATGACCTCGGACGCCGCGTCGAAGCGGGCTTCGGCGCCGCTGGTGATCACGATGGGCGCCGCCTTGTGGGCACGGAAGATGGCCACCTCTTTGGCCACGTCGTCGGATGTGGAATCGAGCAGGCCGGCGGCGCACACCAGGATCAGCGGTTCTGACGACAGGTCGATGTGCTTCTTGTCCTCGGTGGTATCGCAGGCGATGGACTTGTAGCACAGCTCCGAGAGCTTGATGCGGACCTCCTCGGCGGCCACCCGATTGAGACCGTTGCCCACCACAGCCCAGTAGGTGCGGCCCAAAGCATGGCGGCGGACGATGTCGGCAATGCGATTGTGGAGGCTGAGTACGCCGGCCATGGCCTCGGGAAGATCGCGCAACGACGCGAGCAGTTGCTGGCGGCGTTCGTGCTGGCGGGAGTCGGCGGACTGATCCCCGTTGGCGGCGTCGGCCAGGGCCACAGCCAGAAGCACGCCAGCGGCCACTTGGGAATAGAAGGCCTTGGTGGAGGCCACGCTCATCTCCACGTCTCGGCCGTCAGAGGTATACAGCACACCGTCGGCCTTGTCGCACAGGTCGCTGTTACGCCGGTTCACGATGGCGATGACGCTTGCCCCCCGCCGGCGGACTAGATCGACGGTGCGATTGGTGTCGGTGGTGGTTCCCGACTGGCTGATGGCGATAACCAGGGTGTCGCTCATGTCGGATCGCATTCCGAATCCCGAAAGCTCGGTGGCCAAAACGGAGCTGACCTGTCGGTCGGGCAACTCATTGCGGAGGAAGTGGGCCAGACTGTGGCCGGCCACCGCGGCGGTGCCCTGGCCGATGACAATGATGTCGGCAATGCTCCGGTCGACTAACCGTTGGCGGAGTTGGTCGGGCAGGGTCTCGGGTCCCAGCTTTACCGCCAAGCTCGGGGAGGGATGGTTGCCATCAGTGCTGACGATCCGGCCGCGCAGGGTCTTGCGGAACGACTCGGGCGATTCGGTGATCTCTTTGAGCAGATAGTGGGGGAAGCCTCGGCGGTCGACGTCTCGAGTGGTCATTTCCGCATTGACGATGTCTGAGTCCGCCACTGGCAGCGGGGTTCCGTCGTAGGAGAACCGACTTATGGCGCTGAGATCTCCAGCATGGTCGCGGTCTAGGGCTACGACTTGGCCTCGGCTGGCTTCGGCGTTTTCCGGGTCGGCCGGGGTCTCACCGTCCATGCGCAGGTAGCGGTTGGACTGCTCTACCAGCCCATAGGGCTCACTGGACACGACGTAAGCGTCTTCGGCGCCGCCGATGTACATTGCCTGGCCGCTTCCCCGCAGGGCCAGTAGAAGTCGGCCGGGATTGGCGGCAGATTGCCCGGCTATGGCGACCGAGCCGTTGAGGTCGGCCATTGTGCGCCGGAAGGCGTCGACGATGGCGTCGGCGCTGGCCGAGGGGTCCAAGCGAGAGGACCACAGGGCGGGGATGACCTTGGCGTCAGTGGTGATGCCGGGGTCCAAGGCCAGGTTGTGGTGGGCGACCAGATCGGTGTGATTGTCGACATCGCCGTTAAGTGCGCCGATGGCGTAGGGCTGTACGGAGCCTGAGGTCATCTCGGAGTTGAGCGGATGGGCATTGGCCTCGTTGATCATGCCCACGCTGGCCCAGCGGGTGTGGCCGATAACCGCCGCATTAGCCCTGTCATCTTCCACCGCGGCCGCCAAGAGCTCGTCTGCGGTGATGGCGGCTCGCAGGGCCGCAGTGTTGTCGCCAAGTTCGCCGATCTCCGCCGCCGCCTTGTAGACGAAGCTCAGGCAGCCGTCGGCCCATCGCACCGATCCTGAGCGGAACAGCGGATCGGTTGCTCGCTCGGCCAGAGCGGCGGCCACCGCCGGGGTGGTTGGGTCGAGCCCATGGTCGCTGACCAGCAAATGGAGGCCGGCCGAGTCTCGGCCTCGGACCTCCAGTCGGTCCAGTGCCGACAGGGCGATTTGCACCGAAGAGAACACGCCCAGGGCGGACTGGGCGGGGGAAGGGCCGGCCAGATCGGCCACCGCGTCGGCGGTGTTCAAACGATCGTTGCCAATGGCCCACACCGCGTCCTTCATTTGGACCAGGGCGGCGTTGACTGTCTCAGAGGCCCGGTCGCCAGCCGACTGATCGAGATCGGCTTCCAGGGCGCCGATCAATCGGTCGATCTCGCTCAGCGTTGCCCGGAGGGTGGCCCGCAGTGGCCTTTCCTCCAGCAGCGCCTGGAGCCCAGCGGTGCCCTGGAGAAGGAGATCGGCTTGGATCAGCTTCTGGACTGACTCACCGATGAGCGCGGCTAGATCGTCGTTGCCACCCAATTCGCGCAAGGAGACGACCACTGGACTCAAGAGGTCGAGAACCTCGGCCGAGGTCGGGGGAATACGCGGTGAATAGCGCCGTACCACCGCGACAATGCCACACATCTCCCCCAAGGCTAGTGGGCGGGTCGCGAAATGACCTGCCGGGTGCTGATAGCGAATATAGGCTGCATACAATGGCTAAAGCGTGGTGGACGGCGCTCGTCCTTGCTCTAGTACTGGCCGCCTCTTCGGTGGTTGTGCCTCAAGCAGCTGCCGCCTCGCCTGGGTCCTTTTTGGACATCGATGGTCTAGACAAACTGATCGTTGAGCAAGAGGAATTGCTGCACGCCTATCGCTGCCGATTCGATGTCGACGTCCAACTCGTGCCCGGAGGGTGCAGGAATGGGATGCCCGTCCGACCGGTTGAGAGTACACCTCCATTCAATGGAACCCCCACCGCGGAGGACGTAGTTCAACGTATTCGGGTCTTGGAGAGTCAACTTTCGCTGCTCAACACCTATCGCTGCCGATTCGGAGCCGACGTGGAGGCCGTATTCGGCGGGTGCGCCAACCTTAAGAAGCTCGATGATGTTGATGAGCCCGGCGTAGTCGATCAGCCCGATCAGCCCGACGAACCCGCCAGCTCGGAGTCTCAAGGTGGATGGGTCTCTTTTGATGAGGCGAGGCGCAACCACCCCGGTCTGACTCGACCTCGTCAATTGGGTGTCCTCACCGAGTCGATTGCGTCAACAAGAGTGCCCCACGGTTTGAATGCCGAGTTGGTGGTGGCGTGCCTGATCTACGGCGATGAGCGGCAAGACACGCTTAGGGCCTATGTCAATTGGAACATCTTCATAACCTCGCGGATCGGCATCTACAACTTGGCAGTGGAGTACTCCGATGGAGGGAGCAGGTCATTTCTAGCGATCAACAGCACCGCCAACGAAGCCTCCTTCTTGTTGAACACAGAGGAGTCAAACCGATTCGCCCAGTCGATTATCGACTCCGACGGAGATACGGTCACCGCGTCTGTCTTCATCCCCTTCGGTGGCTGGACAATCTCGGCGACATTCGACTTGAACGGTTCAACTGCCGCCATCCAACCAGTCCTCAACAGGTGCCATAGTTAGCCGGACCGGTGAAATGGCCAGCCACCCACGCCCGCACTCTCGAATGGGTCAGCCGCCGCGACCTGGAAGCCCACCGCGCAACTATTGGCTGATTGCCTCGGCGACGTCGGCGGCGACGGATTCGGCGGCTTCGAGGGTCTCGGCTTCGACCATGATCCTGAGGACGGGTTCGGTGCCAGAGGGGCGGACCAGAATTCGGCCGTTTTCGCCTAAGGCTTGCTCAGCCGCGACCACCGCGGCCGACAGGAGGTCTTCGTCAACCAAATCGGCACCGATGGTCACGTTGTGAAGCACCTGGGGCATCTTGGTCATGGCCTCAGCAGCTAATTCCCTCAGCGGCAGTCCCCGGCGGGCGACCACCTCAAGGAGCTGCAAGGCGGTGATCAGGCCATCACCTGTGGTGGCGAGGGCGGGGAAGATCACATGGCCCGACTGCTCACCGCCCAGCGCCCAGTCGCCTTCTTGGAGCGCCGACCACACGTGGCGGTCGCCCACCGGGGTGGTGACCACGTTGATGCCCCGTTGGGCCATGGCCCGGTGAAACCCCAGGTTGGTCATCACCGTAACCACCACGGTGTCACCCGGCAGCCGTCCCTGTTGATGGCGGTCGGCGGCGCAAATGGCAATGATCTGGTCGCCGTCTACCAGTTCGCCGGTGTGGTCAACAGCCAACACCCGGTCGGCGTCGCCGTCGAAGGTGAGTCCCAAGTCGGCGCCTCGCCCCTCGACCGCGCGAGCGACCGCTTCGGGGTAGGTGGACCCGCACCGATGATTGATGTTCCGGCCGTCGGGCTCAGCGTTGATTACCGTGACGTCCACCCCGTGGGCCCGGAGCGGATCGGGGAGGGCAGCGGTGGCCGAACCGTGGGCGGCGTCCACTACAACGCTGAGTTCGTTTCCGTGGAAGTCAGCGGTGCCGGTCACTGCATCCCGGTATTCCTGCAACAGCCCAGACCCATCGGACGTCCGCTGGGGGGTTCCAAGGGTGGGCACCGTCGGGCGGCCGGGATCGGCTAGAGCGGACTCCAGAGCGGTTTGGACCTCGTCATCGAGCTTTCGACCCTCTGGGCTGAAGAGTTTTACGCCGTTGTCGTACCAAGGATTGTGCGATGCTGAGACCATCGCCCCTGGACTACGGGTTCGCTCCGCAGCCCAGGCCACTGCCGGTGTGGGGGCCACCCCCAGGTCAATGGTGGAGACTCCGACCGCGCTTAAGCCAGCAGCCAGTGCTGCGGCAAATTCGGGACTGGAATTCCGGGTGTCACGCCCGATGAGTACCGGGCCGGTGGGAGCGAGGACTTCTGCGGCCGCTTGGGCCAGTCGGACGACGTCGTCGGGAAAGAGATCGCCGTAGGCTCGACCCCGAACCCCGTCGGTTCCGAAGCGCAGCACTGGACTCAGGCTCCAGGCAGCAGGCCCTGGGTAATCCGGATCAGCGCTTGGAGTACTGAGGTGCCTTGCGGGCCTTCTTGAGGCCGTATTTCTTGGATTCCTTCTTGCGGTCGTCGCGGGAGAGGAAACCCGCCTGCTTGAGGATTTCTCGCAGCTCGGGATCCAGGGCTACCAGGCCCCGGGCTATGCCCAGACGCAGGGCGCCGGCCTGGCCGTTGGCCCCGCCGCCGTGCATGTTCACGTCGATGTCGTACGCCTCGGCGGTGTTGGTGATCCGAAGCGGCTCCATGAATGCCATGCGATGGCTCCGGGATGGGAAGTAGTCCTTGGCTTCGCGGCCATTGACGGTCACCTGGCCGGAGCCGTGGCTGAACCGGACACGGGCAACGGCGCGCTTGCGCCGCCCGGTGGCTTGGGTGAGAGGGGCGGGCATTATGAGTCCTCAGTGCGGGGTCGGGCCCCGGCGATTTCCAGGGGCTGGGGTTGCTGGGCTTCATGGGGATGCACCGGGCCGGCGTAGACCTTGAGCTTGCGGAGCATCTGTCGGCCCAATCGGTTCTTGGGAAGCATCCCTTTCACGGTCCGGCGCACGGCTTCGGCGGGCTGGGTCTCCAAGAGGTGGCCGTAGCTGGTCTGCCGCAAGCCGCCGGGATAGCCGGAATGGCGGTATACCTGCTTGCCAGCGGCCTTGTTGCCGGTGAGAACCACCTTGTCGGCGTTGACGATGATCACGTGGTCACCGCTGTCGAGATGGGGTGTGAAGCTGGGCTTGTGCTTGCCGCGCAGCACGCGGGCCACCTCGGAGGCCATGCGGCCGAGGACGAGGCCATCGGCGTCGACGATGTGCCACGCGCGTTCGATGTCTTTGAATTTTGGGCTGTAGGTGGGCATCGGCTTTCCTTCAGACGCGATACCGGGAAAGGCAATGATACGGCCCGAATCGGGAGAGTGACAACTGCCCCGGAGAGTGTGCGGGTATCTGTCTCACGAGTAGGAAACCGACCAGAGGCAGAGGCCGTGGGGTGGGGCGAGATTGGGAACTCGGGAGCGGTCTTTGGCGGCCAAGATGGCGACAATGGTCTCGGGAGGCCGCCGTTGGGCACCGATGTCCACCAGAGTGCCGGTGATCGAGCGCACCATCTGATGGCAGAAGGAGGAAGACTCGATCTCAAAGCACAGGAGGTTGTCGTCTCCGGCCTCCCACTCGGCCTGCAAGAGCCTGCGGACTCGTGACTTCTCCGTCCCATCGGCATTGTGTTGTCGGCGGCAGAACGATGAGAAGTCGTGTTCTCCAACCAGAAATGCCGCCGCGTCGTTCATGGCATCGATGTCAAGCAGATGGGGGTAGTGCCAAGCAGTAGCAGCCAGAAACGGATCGGGCACTTCTCGGTTCAAAACCGTGTAGCGGTAAGTGCGGCTGGTGGCATCGAAGCGGGCGTCGAACCTGTCGGGGGCGGACTCGATGGTCCGGACCGCGATTGCCGGGGCCAGCATGCGGTTCACTGCGGTGCGAATGCTCAACAGGTCGATGCCGTCGGGGGTCTCAAAGCTCACCACCTGCCCCCAGGCATGGACACCGGCGTCGGTGCGGCCGGCGCAGGTCAGCTCAATGGACTGCCGCAGGCATTTGGAGAGCGCTTCAGCGAGATCGCCACCGACGGTGCGGACTCCCTCGTTGGCGGCGAATCCATGGTATGGCCCACCGTCATAGGCGACCGTTGCTCGAACCCGCACGGCTGCCTCGGGCGGCGGTAGCTGTCGCCGGCTGGTTTAGACCAGCTCGATACGGGCCATGGGGGCGTTGTCGCCATAGCGGGGCCCGAGCTTCAGGATGCGGGTATAGCCGCCGGGCCGGTTGGCGTAGCGAGGGCCTATGTCCACCATCAGCTTGTCGGTGATCTCGGGGTCGCCTAACTGGGCCAGGATTTGGCGGTGGTTGTGCCGCCCGCCCTTTTTGGCCTTGGTGATGAGCTTCTCAGCCACCGGGCGCATGGCTTTGGCCTTGGCCTCGGTGGTGGTGATGCCCTCAGCGGCGATCAGCGATGCGACCAGATTGGCCATCATCAGCTTCTGGTGCTGCGAGCTGCCGCCGAAGCGGCGTCCCTTGCGTGGTCGTCCGGGCATGGCGTTCCCTCTTCTAGGAGCGGGGGCCAGCCAGGGCGAGGCCGCGCTCGTCCAGCTTCTCGTTGACTTCGTCCAGAGACTTCTGACCGAAGTTGGTGATGGCCAGCAACTCGTCTTCGGTGCGGGCCAGCAACTCGCCGATCATGTTGATCTGCGCCCGCTTGAGGCAGTTTCGAGGCCGCTCGGACAGCTCGAGGTCTTCGATGGGCAGGTCAAGATCGGGGGCCCCGGCCGGAGCGCTGCCCGCCTCGGCCATACTCAGACCCTGCGGCTCGTCGCTCATCTCCTCGACAAGCTGAACGAGGGTCCGCAGTGTGGCGCCGGCTGAGGCCAGCGCTTCTTGCGGGGTGATGGAGCTGTCGGTCTCGATATCCAGCACGAGGCGGTCGAACTCGGTGGACTGCTCCACTCGGGTGGGCTCGACGTTGTAGGCCACCCGGCGAACGGGAGAAAAGATGGAGTCGATGGGGATCACTCCAATGGTGGAGTCGACCTTGTTGGTCTCGGCCGAAACATATCCCCGGCCCTGAGAAACGGTGATATCCATGGCCAGACGGGCTTTGTCGTTCAGGCGGGTGATGACCAAGTCGGGGTTGAGCACCTCGACGTCGGGATTGACGGCCAAGCTTGCACCGGTGACCTCCCCGGGTCCCCGCTGGTCAATGCGAAGCTCGACCGGATCCTCGCTGTGGCACCGCAGGACGAGATCCTTCAGGTTCAAGATGATGTCGGTTACGTCCTCGGCCACACCGGTGATGGTGTCGAATTCGTGGAGGGCGTCGTCGAAACGTACCCGGATGACCGCGGCACCGGGGATCGACGACAGCAGGGCTCGGCGCAGGGAGTTGCCGAGTGTGTGTCCGAAGCCGGGCTCCAGCGGACCGATGGCGAATTTCTGGCGGTTGTCCTCGACCTCGGTAACTGTCTCGACGGTGGGTCGTTGCATTACCAGCATGTTCCGGCTCCTTCAGTTCTTGAAGTGGTGGTGGTCAACTTGGTCGGATGGTTGTCTTGGGATGCAAGAGGCCGCGTGGCCTACTTGCTGTAGAGCTCGACGATGAGCTGTTCTCTAACCGGCACGTCGATCTGCTCTCTCAGGGGCGCGTCTCGCACGGTGGCTTCGAAGCCATCGTCGGCTCGGGTTAACCAGGCCGGCGGGGTGCGGTCGAGTACGTCCAGGTTCCACCCCACCACGATCATTTCCCGGGCCTTGTCCCTCAGGGCCACAACGTCGTCCTTGCGGAGTCGGTAGCTGGGAATGTTCACCCGGCTTCCGTTCACGTTGATGTGGCCGTGGGAGACGAGCTGGCGGGCCTGAGGACGGGTGGCACCCCACCCGAGGCGGTACACCACATTGTCGAGGCGCAGCTCCAAGAAGCGCAGCATGTTCTCGCCGGTGACTCCCTTGTGGCGGGCCGCTTCCTTGAAGACGTTGCGGAACTGGCGTTCGTTGAGCCCGTAGGTGAAGCGGGCTTTCTGCTTCTCCTGAAGCTGGAGTAGGTATTCCGAGACGTTGCCCCGGCGCCGGGACCGCCCGTGCTCACCCGGGGGGTAGGGGCGGCGTTCCAGGGCGATGGTCTCGCCCTTGGTGCCCCAGACGTTTACGCCGAGGCGACGGGAAACCCGCGATCGCGGACCGGTGTATCGAGACATGTCAGACCCTCCGCCGCTTTGCCGGGCGGCACCCGTTGTGGGGGATGGGGGTGACGTCCTTGATGCCGGTTATCTCGATGCCCACCCCCTGGAGCGAGCGGATGGCCGTCTCGCGCCCCGAGCCCGGTCCGCGGACGTGTACGTCCACTTTGCGGATGCCGTGCTCCATGGCCTTGCGTCCAGCCTGCTCGGCAGCCATCTGGGCCGCGAACGGGGTGGACTTGCGCGATCCCTTGAAGCCGACGTTGCCCGCCGATGCCCAGGAGATGACGTTCCCCTGTTGGTCGGCGATGGTCACGATGGTGTTGTTGAAGGAGCTCTTGATGTGGGCCACACCGTAGGAGATGTTTTTGCGCTCCCGACGGCGGGGCCGACGCCCTCCGGCTGATGGCTTGGCCATTAGCGGCTAGTCCTTTCCTGCTTCACTTCTTCATCACCTTTTTCTTTCCGGCCACGGTCTTCTTCGGCCCTTTGCGGGTGCGAGCGTTGGTGTGGGTGCGCTGGCCGCGCACAGGGAGGCCCCGGCGGTGGCGCAGGCCCTGGTAGCAGCCGATCTCCATCTTGCGCTTGACGTCCTGGCTGGTCTCCCGGCGGAGATCACCCTCCACCCGGAGGTTGCTCTCAATGAAATTGCGCAGTCGGGCCACCTCTTCGTCGGTGAGGTCGCGCAGCCGGGTGCTCTCGTCGATTCCGGCCTCTGCGCACACTTGACGGGCCAGCGTCGGCCCGATGCCGTAGATGTAGGTGAGGGAGACAACGGTGCGCTTCTCCCGGGGTATGTCAACGCCGGCGATACGAGCCATAGCTCAGCCCTGCCTCTGCTTGTGTCGGGGGTTGGAGCAGATCACCCGCACGCGCCCGTGCCGGCGAATGACCCTGCACTTGTCGCAGATTTTCTTCACACTGGGACGGACTTTCAAAGTGTGCCTTTCGATGATCCGTTGTGCCTTGTGGCTATCTTTTGAGGGCTATTTGTACCGGTAGGTGATCCGGCCCCGTTGAAGGTCGTAGGGAGTCAATTCCACTTGGACCCGGTCGCCGGGGAGAATCCTGATGTAGTGCATCCGCATCTTGCCGGAGATGTGGGTCAGCACCTTATGCCCGTTCTCAAGTTCAACTCGGAACATGGCATTGGGAAGAGACTCGGTGACCGTCCCTTTCATGATGATGGCGTCTTCCTTGTTTTTCGCCAAGGGCGACCTCTCCTGACGTCTTGGCAAGCTAGTGCGGCGAACCGCGCGAATAGCGGCCCACTACGTGAGCCGATTCACCATGCTATCTGGTACATCCAATGCGGACAAACCGGCTGAAGGCCAGAAACACCACTACAAAGCATTGATGCGCTATTGCCAGGTATAGGCGATCTATCACAAGCCATCGATGACCTCGGATAAACGGGCGAATACCTCGTCTTCGGTTCCCAGCCCATCAACGACGGTCAGACGACTCCGCTCCTCGAACCAGGCCAGTAGAGGAGCGGTCTCGGCTTCATAGAGCTCCAGTCGGCGAGAAATGGCCTCTTCAGTGTCGTCGTCTCGTCCTCGTGCCAGCATCCGTTCGGTGACCTCGGCGATGGGAACGTCCAGATTTATGGCCAAGTCGGGGCCGGTGCCCCCCAAGATTTCGGCGAGAGCATCGGCTTGGGCGGTGGTGCGGGGGAATCCGTCCAACAACACGCCGTGGGCCTGAATGTCGTTGTCGGCCAGCCGCTCGCCCACGATTCCGATCATGATGTCGTCGCCCACCAGGTTGCCGGCGTCCATCACGGCTTTGGCCCGAAGCCCCAGCTCGGTGCCCGCAGCCACCGCGGCCCGCAGCATGTCGCCGGTAGAGACGTGAACCACCCCATATCGTTCGGCCAAGAGCGCAGCCTGGGTTCCCTTGCCTGAGCCCTGGCGGCCCAGTATGACCAGCACCAAGGGCATTACTTCAAGAAGCCCTCGTAGTTCCTCATCATGAGCTGGCTGTCGATCTGCTTCATGGTCTCGAGGGCCACACCCACGGCGATGAGCACGGAGATGCCGCTGAAGCTATAGGCCGCAGCGCTCCGGCTGTCGATGTACTGGGACAAGGCGATAGCGGGGATGACAGCCACCGCGGCGATGAACAGGGCTCCCGGCAGTGTGATGCGAGACAGAATGCGGCCCAGGTAGCGCTCGGTTTGGCGGCCGGGTCGGATTCCGGGGATGAACCCACCCTGCTTGCGGATCTGGTCGGCCTGCTTTACCGGGTCGAATGTGATGGCAGTGTAGAAGTAGGCGAAGCCTACGATCATCAGGGCGAAGACGATCAGGTACACGGTGTCGGCCGGGTCGCCCAAGTGGGTATTCACCCAGTTCTGGACGCTCTCCCCCCAGGTGTTTTGATCGGGATTGGAGTCTGACGGCAGCACGGCGGAGAGCAGAATGGGCAGGTACAGAACCGAGCTGGCGAAGATGATGGGGATTACTCCGGACTGGTTCACCTTCAACGGAATGTAGGTGCTCTGTCCGCCGGCCATGCGGCGGCCTACCACCCGCTTGGCGAACTGAACCGGAATCTGGCGCTGGCCGCTTTCCACGAACACGATTGCCACCAGCAGAGCCAGGTACATGAAGGCGATGACGAATACCGCTCCCCACCCCTCTGAAGCTTTCACCAACGAGAACTGGTTGGGAATGGTGGACACCACCGAGGCGAAGATGATCAGCGACATGCCGTTGCCGATGCCCTTTTGGGTGATGAGCTCCCCCATCCACATCAATAGCGCAGTGCCGGCGGTGAGGGTGAGCACCACCAGGAATACCCGGGGGGCGGTGAAGTTGGGCAGCAAGTCGATGGCTTGGTTGGCATTGCCGCCTGTGAGGCTGAATCCGCCGCCGCCGTTGTGGAACAGGAAGGAGAACGAGGTCGCCTGGATGATGGCGATCGCAATTGTCAGGTACCGGGTCCACTGGGTGATTTTGCGCTGACCCACCGCGCCCTGGTTCTGCCACTGCTCGATGCGGGGAATCACCACCCCCAGCACCTGCATGATGATGGACGCGGTGATGTAGGGGAAGATTCCCAGGGCGAAGATGGCGAACTGCGACAAGGCGCCGCCGGAGAAGAAGTTCAACAGCCCGGTAACGCCGCCGGCGTCGGCTTGATTGCGGAGCTGGTCCACGGCGTCGAGGTCGACGCCGGGGGAGGGGATGGCTACGCCCAGGCGGAATATCACCAGCATTGACAGGGTGAACAGGATTTTGTTCCGCAGGTCGGCGACCCGGAACATATTTGTAATCCTGGTGAGCACGGCGACTCCTACTCCTTCGACCCTGTCGAGCTTGGGCTATCGGTTGGTGAGGGCGTTGCCCTTGGCCGGAGGGCGCCCGGTGAAGGGCTTGGGCAACACCTCTACGCTACCGCCTGCGGCAAGGATGGCCGCCTTCGCCGATTCAGAGAAGCCATGGGCCTTGACGGTGACGGCTCGGGTCAACTCGCCGCGGGCAAGAACTTTGGCCATGGCGCCCTTGTGCAAGAGCCCCCGCTGGTGAAGCACCTCTGGGGTGATCTCGTCCAGCCCGGTGGCCTCGATGACATCGAGGTTGATGGCTTGGTACTCCATGCGGAATGGGTTCTTGAACCCCCGCAGCTTGGGCACCCGGCGGGCCAAGGGCATCTGACCGCCTTCGAACCCGACGGGGATCTTGCTCCGGGCCCGCTGTCCTTTTGTGCCTCGGCCGGCGGTCTTGCCGCCCTTGCCGGCAATGCCGCGGGCCTTGCGCTGAGGACGCTTGCGGGATCCCGGGGCCGGCTTCAGATCGTGGACCTTCATAACTCGTCGGTCTCCTCCCAAGAGATCAGGTGGGACACCTTGTCGATCATTCCCCTGATCTCGGGGGCATCCGGCAAAGTGTTGGTCTGGCCGATGCCGCGTAGGCCCAAGGCCCGCAGTGTGCCCCGCTGCTTGGGCCGGGTACCGATCTGAGATCGGATCTGGGTGACCTTGATCGCCATGGCGGCTACTCCTCGTCGTCGTCCGGCGCAGCAGCTGACAGGCGCTCCGACTCCCGGTAAGCCGCCAGCATCCCGGCCGGCACGAACTCATCGGCGGGGATGCCCCGATGGCGAGCCACCTCGTCGGGGCGCTTGAGGGCTTTGAGCCCGGCGATAGTGGCCCGAGCCACGTTGATGTGGTTGGGGGAGCCCAGCGACTTGCACAGCACATCGCCGATGCCGGCCTCTTCCAGAATGGCCCGGGCGGCACCCCCGGCGATCACGCCGGTACCGGGCGCGGCTGGCTTCAAGAGCACCCGCCCCGCGCCCATCTCGCCGATAATTGGGTGGGTGATGGTGGATGCGGCCAGCGGAACCCGGAACAGGTTGCGCCGGGCCTCCTCGGTGCCCTTTTGGATGGCCAGGGGCACCTCCTTGGCCTTGCCATAGCCCAATCCTACCCGTCCCGCGCCGTCGCCGATTACCACCAGCGCGGTGAAGGAGAATCGGCGGCCGCCCTTGACCACCTTGGCCACCCGGTTGATGTTGATCACCCGGGAATCGCGCAGTTGGCCGTCAGGAGTCGGTGTCGGGGTCGAAGTCGAGGTATCGGTCATCAGAACTCCAGTCCAGCTTCTCGTGCCGAGTCGGCCAGAGCGGCGATCCGTCCGTGGTAGCGGAATCCGCCCCGGTCGAATACGACCGTGGTGATGTTGTTCTCCTTGGCCCGCTCGGCGATGAGCTTGCCCACCGCCGCCGCGCCGGCCACGTTCCCGGTTGGGCCGGATCGCAAATCGGCCTCGGTGGTGGAGGCCGACGCGATGGTGTGGCCCGCGGCATCGTCTATGACCTGGGCGATGATGTGGCGGTTGGACCGGAAGACGGCCAGGCGGGGGCGCTCGGCGGTGCCCTGGATCTTCTTGCGAACCCGGCGATGGCGCCGGACCCGGCTTTGGTGCTTGTGTTTGACGCTGCTCATGGCGATTCCCAGCTCTACTTCGCGGCCTTGCCAGCTTTTCGAATGATCCGCTCGCCGGCGTAGCGGATGCCCTTGCCCCGGTAGGGCTCGGGCTTGCGGATGGCTCGGATGTCGGCGGCCACTTGGCCAACCGCCTGCTTGTCGATTCCCAGCACATGGATGCTCGTTTGATTGGGCACCTCGAACGTCACACCGTCGGGGGCCTCCACATGCACTGGATGGCTGAATCCAAGTTGAAGCTCGATCTTGCTGTTGCCCTGGGCGATGGCTCGATAGCCAACCCCCACGATCTCCAGCTCTTTGCGGTAGCCCTCGCTGACGCCTGTGACCATGTTGGCCACGAGAGAGCGGCTCAACCCGTGCAGCGCCTTGGTATTGCGCTGCTCGTCGGCCCGCTCGACAACGACGAAGCCGTCATCGATCCGAGCCGAGATGGCGTCGGGGAGGTCGTGCTCCAGCGTGCCGCGGCTGCCGGAAACGGTGACATGGACGCCGTTGATGGCCACGTCCACGCCGTCTGGCACCGGGATCGGGTTCATTCCGACTCGTGACACCGCCAGCCTCCTACCAGACCACGCAGACGACCTCGCCGCCCATACGGCGGCGGCGCGCCTCGCGGTCGCTCATCAAGCCTTTGCTGGTGGATACGATGGCCACGCCCAGCCCGCCCAGCACTCGGGGGATGTTCTCCGACTTGGAGTAAACCCGCAGGCCGGGCTTGGACACTCGGGTGATGCCAGAGATGACCCGCTCTCGCTGGTCGGAGTACTTCATATCGATGGTCAGGGTCTGCCCCGGGCCGGATGTGTCCTCGGCCACGGCGAAATTGGTGATATAGCCCTCCTGCTTGAGGACATCGGCCAGCGCCACCTTCATCTTGGAGGACGGCATCCTCACCTCGTCGCGCATGGCGGTGTTGGCGTTGCGGATACGGGTCAACATGTCGGCGATGGGGTCGGTCATAGTCACAGCAGCATCACCTCACCAGCTCGCCTTGGTCAGGCCGGGAATCTCCCCGGCGTGGGCCAGTTCTCTCAGACATACTCGACACAATCCGAACTTGCGGTACACGGCTCGGGGCCGGCCGCAGCGGCGGCAGCGGGTGTAGGCCCGCACTTTGAACTTCGGAGTTCGCTGTTGTTTTTGGACAAGCGCCTTTTTTGCCATTGAATTACTGTCCCTCGGCTTGGAATGGGAACGAGAAGGCCTCGAGCAGAGCTCGGCCCTCCTCGTCGGTGGTTGCGGTGGTAACGATTGTGATGTCCATGCCCCTGATGGTGTCGATGGAGTCGTAGTCGACCTCGGGAAAGATCAGCTGCTCGGTGACTCCGAAGGAGTAATTGCCCTGCCCGTCGAAGGAGCGGGGCGAGAGGCCCCGAAAGTCCCGAATGCGGGGAATGGCCAGGTTGATCAGCCTGTCCAGGAACTCCCACATGCGGACTCCCCTCAATGTGACTTTGGCCCCGATGGGATTTCCCTCCCGGATCTTGAAATTGGCGATGGACTTCTTGGCCCGAGTGATGACCGGGCGCTGGCCGGCGATGGTGGTCAGATCGGCCACTGCGCCGTCGAGCAGCTTGGCCTGGGCCACGGCCTCGCCAACCCCCATGTTCACCACGATCTTCTCGAAGCGGGGCACCTGCATGACGTTGTCCAGCCCCAAGTGCTCCTTGAGCTGGTCGCGGATTTCTTCCCGGTACAGGGATTGCAGTCGCGGGGTGGTCGCGGTAGCAGCCATTACAGATCAACTCCCGTGCGCCGGCAGACGCGGATCTTGCGTCCATTGGTGTCGAACCGGTAACCCACCCGGGTGGGTTGGCCGTCGGCCGGGCTGATCACGGCCACGTTGGACGCCCTGATGGGCATCTCTTTGTCGATGATGCCGGTCTGCATGATCCCCTGGCGAGGCCCTTGGTGCTTGGTGGCGATGTTCACGCCTTCGACGATCACCGTTCCCTTGGCCGGATAGGCGAACACAACCTCGCCCTCTTTGCCCTGGTCCTTTCCGCTGAGCACTCGGACTCGATCTCCCTTGCGGACTTTCATGACGGCTACAACACCTCCGGTGCGAGCGACACGATGCGCATGAAGCGCTTGTCCCGCAGTTCCCGGCCCACCGGGCCGAAGATTCGGGTTCCGCGAGGCTGCTGTTGGTCGTTGATGAGCACGGCAGCGTTCTCGTCGAAGCGGATGTAGGAGCCGTCTTTGCGGCGTTTCTCCTTTTTGGCCCGGACCAGAACACAGCGCACCACTTCGCCCTTGCGGACGGCAGCACCGGGCATGGCGTCTTTGACGGTGGCCACGAAGACGTCGCCGATGGTGGCATAGCGCTTGCGGGACGAGCCGAGCACCCGGATGCACAACACCTCTTTGGCGCCGGAGTTGTCGGCCACCTTGACGCGGGTTTCTTGCTGGATCATCGGGCACGCTCCACGATCTCAACCAGTCGCCACCGCTTGGTCTTGGACAGGGGGCGGGTTTCCTGCACCCGCACCCGGTCGCCCACCGCGAGCTGGTTGGACTCGTCGTGGACATACAGGCGTGTGTTGCGCTGCACGGTCTTGTTGTATCGGCGATGCCGGACGCGGTCGGTGGACACCACCACCGCGGTCTTGTCCATGGACACCGACGTCACCGTGCCCTCCCGCACCTTGCGGCGGTTGGGTCGGGCGGCCGACGGCATCTCGGTTGTGGGATCAGCCATTGCCGGCCTCCTGCAATTCGGCTTCCAGTGCCTCAGCGGCTTGGATCTCCCGCATCCTCAGCTCGGTCATGGCCCGGGCCACTTCCTTCTTGGCCTGCTTCAGGCGGGCGGTGTTGTCCAAGCGGCCGGTGACGATTTGGAAGCGGAGCTTGAACACCTCTTCTTTGGCCTCGTCCAGTTGCTCGATGAGATCGGAGTCGCTCAGGGTCGCCCAGTTGGTATTGCGGGCCATAGTTACCCTCTTTCCCAGCGCTTGGTGGTGTTGCCAATCATGGCGATCAACCCTCCTGACGCTCGACGAATCGAGCCTTGATCGGGAGTTTTTGGATTCCCCGTTCGATGGCCGTCCGAGCAACCTCACGGTCGTGGTAGGACAGTTCGAACAGGATGCGGCCGGGTTTGACCACGGCTACCCAACGTTCGGGATTGCCCTTGCCCGAGCCCATGCGCGTCTCCGCCGGCTTCTCGGTCACCGGCTTGTCGGGAAAGATGTTGATCCACACCTTGCCGCCTCGGCGGATGTGCCGAGTGATGGCGATACGGGTGGCTTCGATCTGGCGGGCGGTGATCCATCCCGGCTCGAGGGCCTTGATGCCGTACTCGCCGAAGTTCACGGTGGTGCCGCCCTTGGCGTTGCCCTTGGTCCGGCCTCGATGGTGCTTGCGGTGCTTGACCTTCTTGGGCATCAACATGGCTGGACCTGGCCTTTGCGGGGTTCGGGGGTCGCGGGCTTGAACATGACAATCAGTCGGCGTCGCCCGGACGGAAGTGCGGAGTTTCGCTGTGCTCGCGGGTTGAGCGGAGAATGTCCTCTTCCTCCTCGAGCAGCTTCTCAAACTCTGGATCGGCTTCTTTGATAAGGGGGGCGGGCTCTTCGGTCTCATCGACTCGCTCGAGATCGCCTTGGCGCGGTGCCGCGGCCGACGAAACCACGGCCCTCGGCTTTTGGGTTCCGGAAGCCTCGCCCACGGCCATGGCCGCCTCGCGGCTGATCTTGTCCTCGGCCTGGGTCTTGTAGGGGAGAATGTCGCCCTTGTAGATCCACACCTTCACGCCGATGCGTCCATAAGTGGTGTGGGCCTCCCGGAATCCATAGTCGATATCGGCTCGAAGAGTGTGCAGGGGAACCCGGCCCTCTCGGTACCACTCGGTGCGAGCCATCTCTGAGCCGCCCAAACGACCCGAGCACTGCACCCGGATGCCAAGGGCCCCGGCCTTCTGGGCGTTTTGGACCGCCCGCTTCATGGCTCGGCGGAAGGCAACCCGGTTGGCCAGCTGGTCGGCCACACCCTGGGAGATGAGCGCGGCATCCAACTCGGGCTGCTTGATCTCTTGGATGTTGAGCTGCACCCGGTTGTTGCCGGTGATCTTGGCCAGGCCGTTGCGAAGCCGGTCGGCCTCGCTGCCCCGGCGCCCGATGACGATTCCCGGCCGGGCGGTGTGGACGTCGACACGGAGCCGGTCGCGGGTGCGCTCGATCTCGATGCGGCTGATGGCTGCGTGAGGAAGCTCGGACATCAGGTAGTCGCGCACTTTCCAGTCCTCGATGATGAAGTCGCCGTATTCACGGCGGTTGGCGAACCAGCGCGACTTCCAGTCGGTGGTGACTCCTAGGCGGAACCCGTAGGGGTTGATCTTTTGGCCCATCAGGATTCCTTCTCTTCGTCCTCGTCGGCGGCGTCTTCGGCCACTGGCTCTTTGTCTTCTTCGGCCACGGCGGCGGCGTCTTCGAAGTCCGCTTCCAGGGCTTCGTCGTCGAGGTCTCCCTCTAGAGCTTCCAGATCGTCCTCGTCTTGGTCGCGTTCCTGCTCAGCAGCCCGTTCCGCGTCGCGTTCCCGGCTGGCTGCCACTCTCCGGCGGCGAGCCTCGGCAGCCGAACTGCGCCGTCCGGTGCCCTTGAGGGCCATGCGGGCATCGATGGCGGCCAGCTCCTCGTCGGTGTAGCGGGCCACCACCACGGTGATGTGGCAAGTCCGCTTGCGAATGCGAGTGGCTCGGCCTCGGGCCCGGGGCCGCCAGCGCTTCAGCGTGGGGCCCTCGTCGGCGTAGCAGGCGGCCACGAAGAGCTCTTCGCCGTCGAGTTCGTCATTGTGCTCGGCATTGGCCACCGCAGAGTCGAGGCACTTGGCGATCGTGTCGGAGATGCGCCGCTCGGAGAAGGTCAGGATCTCCCGGGCCTCGGAATACGACTTGCCCCGCACCAAGTCGAGCACCTCCCGGGCCTTGAAGGCCGATGAGCGCACGTACTTGGCCACGGCCCGGCTGCCGGGGCGGGTTTCGCTGCCCACGGTGACCGCAGCCATCAGCGCTGGGCTCCCCGCTCTTGGCCGGCGTGGGCCCGGAACGTGCGTGTGGGGGCGAATTCACCCAGCTTGTGGCCCACCATCGACTCGGTTATGTACACCGGAACGTGCTTGCGCCCGTCATGGACCGCAATGGTGTGGCCCACCATGTCGGGAATGATGGTGGAGCGGCGGGACCACGTCCGGATGACCTGCTTGGTGTTCTGGTCGTTGAGCTCGTCGACCTTGCGCAACAGGTGGCCGTCGACGAACGGGCCTTTCTTCAAGCTTCTGGGCATTTGCGGACCCCCTAGCGACGCCCGCCGCGGGTACGGCGCCGTCGGACGATCATCTGCTGTGACTTCTTCTTCTTGTTGCGGGTGCGTCCCTCGGCCTTGCCCCAGGGCGATACCGGGTGGCGACCACCGGAGGACTTGCCCTCGCCGCCGCCCAAGGGGTGGTCCACCGGATTCATGGCCACGCCGCGGGTTTGGGGGCGAACTCCCTTCCAGCGGGCTCGCCCGGCCTTGCCCAGCTTGATTAGCTCGGCCTCGGCGTTGCCCACCGATCCAACCGTGGCCCGGCAGTCGATGGGCACCCGGCGCATCTCGGTGCTGGGCAGGCGAATGGTGGCGAAGGTCCCCTCTTTGGCCACAAGCTGGGCGCTGGCCCCAGCCGAGCGGGCCATGCGGGCACCGGCGCCAGGCTTCAGCTCCACGGCATGGACGGTGGTGCCCACGGGTATATAGCGCAGCGGCAGGGCGTTGCCCGGCCTGATCTCCGACCCCGCCCCGTTTTGCAGAATGTCGCCCACGCCCACGCCTTCGGGGGCCAAGATGTAGCGCTTCTCGCCGTCATGGAAGTGCAGCAGCAGGATGCGGCAGTTGCGGTTGGGGTCGTACTCCACCGACGCCACAGTGGCGGGCACGCCGTCTTTGGCCCGCTTGAAATCGATGACCCGGTAGCGCTGCTTGTGGCCTCCGCCCCGATGTCGGGAGGTCTTGCGCCCGTGGTTGTTTCGTCCGCCGGTGCTTGTTTTTTTTGCGATCAAGGACCGCTCCGGCTTTGTGGCGGTGATGCCGGAGAAGTCCGACACCGTTTGAAAGCGCCGGCCGGGACTGGTGGGATTTCGTCTGCGTACTGCCATGGCGTTCCCTAAACGTCGAACAACTCGATCTCGTCACCCTCGGCCAGCGTGACCAGGGCCCGCTTGGTGTCGGGTTTGCGGCCGTAGGAAAGGCTGCGGCGGTTGCGGCGGCGCTTGCCCTTGCGGTTCATGGTGTTCACCTTGAGAACGGTGACGTCGAACAGGGTCTCGATGGCGTCCTTGATCTCGGGCTTGGACGCGGTGGGGTGAACCCGGAAGGTGTAGACGTTGGACTCCAGCAACTCGTAGGACTTCTCTGAGACGATTGGGGCCAAAACCACGTCCCGGGGATCCTTCATGAGTCTTCCCCCTCGTCATCGGCGGCTTCGCCAGGGACCTCATCAGCGGCTTCACCCTCGGACTCGGCCGAGGCCGACGTGGGCAGGGTGTCCAAGGTGAACACCACCGAGTCGGACACCAACACGTCGTAGGCGTTGAGTTCTCCGGGGCTGACGAGATGGACCTGGGGCAGATTGCGGAAGCTCTTCCACACATCCGACTGGTCGCGGTCGGCCACCACCAGCACCCGGCCGTCCAGCTTCAGGTCGCTGAGGGCGGCGATGGCGTCCTTGGTGCGGGGGGCCTCAAACCTCCAGCGGTCGACCACGATGACCCTTTCGTCGCGGGCCCGATCGGACAGTGCGGAGCGCAGGGCCAGGCGAATCATCTTCTTGGGGGTGCGCTGGCGATAGCTGCGGGGCTTGGGACCGAGGGCCACGCCCCCGCCCCGCCACTGGGGATTGCGGGTTGAACCGTGGCGGGCTCGGCCGGTGCCCTTCTGGCGCCACGGCTTGCCGCCACCGCCTTTGACCTCGGCTCTGGTCTTGGTGTTCTGGGTTCCCCGGCGCCGGGCGGCCAGTTGGGCGGTGACCACCTGGTGCAGGACGGCCTCGTTGGGCTCGATCCCGAACACCTCAGGGTCCAAGTCCACTGATCCGGCCTTCCTACCGGATGACGGGTTGCGAACGGTGACGGTATGCACTTGTAGAACCGGAGCTTCGTCGACTGGGGCGGTGGCCATGGTCATTTCGCTCCGTTCTTGATCGCGCTGCGAATCAGCACGGTGGATCCTCGCCGGCCGGGCACCGATCCCTTGAGCAGAATCAGATCGTTCTCGGTGTCCACCCTCACCACCTGGAGGTTCAGTGTCGTGACCTTCTCGGCCCCGGCTCGTCCCGGCATCTTCTTGCCGCGGAAAATCCTTGAGGGCGTGGCGCACTGGCCCACGGCGCCGGGCTTGCGATGGACCTTGTGGGCTCCGTGGCTGGCCTTTTGGCCGCTGAAGTTGTGGCGCTTCATGACCCCGGAGAAGCCCTTGCCCTTGCTGATGCCGGTGACGTCCACTCGCTCGCCTCCGTCGAACACGTCTACGCCGATCTCCTGGCCAGCCTCATAGAGGTCCACGTCGTCGAGGCGCAATTCAACCAGCTTGCGACCGGGAGCGACACCGGCCTTGTCCAAGTGACCCCGCTCCGGTTGAGCAATTCGATCGGGACTCTGGGTTCCATAGGTCACCTGGAGTGCTGAGTAGCCGTCGGTCTCCGGTCGTTTGACCTGCACAATGCGGCAGGGCTCCACCCGCAGCACGGTGACGGGCACGACGCGGTCGTCCTCATCCCATACCTGGGTCATTCCTAGTTTTTCGCCGACAATCGCCTTGGCAACCATCGCGACCCTGCCTTCACGCGAACGCTCCGCACGGGTGCAGACCCAGTTGGAGGGTCATTCCGGCGGAGCGGGTTTCGGTTGTGCCGTCCGGTTCCCGGAGCAGGGGCATTGCCCCGTGCGGGCCTAGACGAACGTCGTTTGACACGAACAGTGCCGACCAGAGTCAGCACGAAGTAGAAATGATAGCGGTTGAGGGGGATTGGGCCAAATCCCCGATTGGGCAAATGGCGAGGGTTAGCGTGAAACCGTGGACGAAGTTTCGCCTGAGGAGACGCCGTCCCAGAAGGTGCCGCCTTGGCTGTTTCGGGCCATTCTGACCGGTGTGGCCGCTCTCGGCGGGCTGTACGTGCTGGGGTGGCTGATCGCGGAGCTGAAGATGCTCATCGTGATCGTGCTGGTGTCGTTCTTCCTGTCATTCGCACTGGAGCCAGCGGTGAACCGCATGGAGAGGATGGGCATTCGCAGGGGTGTGGGCACCGGGATCATGTTTCTGGCGTTGCTGGCGGCAGTGGGGTTGTTTCTGTGGGCCATTGGCACGGTTCTGGCCGACCAGGTCGGTGAGTTCACCGACGACGCCCCCGGTTACATCAGCGACATAGAGGACTGGCTGGAGGACACATTCGACATTGAGGTCGACGCCCAGGGGCTGCTTGATGAGTTTCAGGAGGGTGGGGCAGTCGCCAACTTGGCCACCCGGCTGGCCGACAATCTGATCAACCTCGGTGCCACCGTGCTGCAAGTGCTGTTCCAGATCCTGACCATCGCATTGTTCACGTTCTACCTGGTGGCCGAGGGTCCCAAGCTCCGCCGCAACATCTGCTCATTGCTGTCGCCCGAACATCAGCGCCAAGTGCTGAGCATTTGGGATCTGGCCATCGACAAGACCGGGGGATACATCTACAGCCGGCTGATCTTGGCGGCGGTCTCGTTCCTCGTCCACTGGCTGGTGTTCTGGCTGGTGGACGCGCCGTTCCCGGTGCCGATGGCGATGTGGGTGGGTTTGATATCGCAATTCGTCCCGGTCATCGGCACCTATGTCGCCGGGGCTCTGCCCGTGCTGATCGGGCTGCTGGATGAGCCGTCAACCGGACTGGCCATTCTGATCGCCATCGTGGTGTACCAGCAGGTGGAGAATTACCTGCTCCAGCCCAAGGTGACCGCTCACACTATGGAGATCCATGTGACCGTGGCCTTCGGATCGGTGATAGTCGGAAGCCTGCTGCTTGGAGCGGTGGGAGCAGTGCTGGCCCTACCGGCGGCGGCCACTATCCAGGCATTCCTATCCAGCTATCTCGAACGTCATGAGGTGGTGCAAGAGCTCGAAGACGCCGAAGCAGCCCAGCATCCGGACCGCGACCCTATGGGACAGCGCATCCGCCAGGCAGTGCGCCGAGTGTTCACTCCCAAGTAGCGGGCTGGTCCCGATTAGGAGCAGGCGTTAAGGGCGGTGTCGTAGTCGGGCTCGTCGGCGATGGCTGCTACTAGCTCGGAGTGGGCCACGGTGCCGTCGGGGCCGATAACCACTACAGCTCGGGCGGTGAGGCCGGACAAGGGGCCGTCGACCATCTCCACGCCGTAGTCGTCCAAGAACTCCCGGTTGCGGAAGATGGAGCCGATGGTCACGTTCTCGATGCCCTCTGCACCGCAGAATCGGGAACCGGCGAAGGGCAGATCCATCGAAGCGCAGATCACGGTGGTGTTGTCGAGACCGGCGGCCCTCTCGTTGAAGGCCCTCACGCTGTTGGCGCACACCCCGGTGTCGATGCTGGGGAAGATGTTGAGCACAACGTTGCGGCCGGACAGGCCTTCCAGCGTGACGGGGGACAGGTCGCCGCCGGTGAGCGTGAATGCCGGTGCTGCTGATCCCACCGCGGGGAGGTCGCCGCCGGTATTGATTGTGGTGTCTCCGAATGTGGTCTGTGCCATAGCGGTGTTGTAGCACCCCAGCGGGTGGGATTCGTTGCCGGGGACAGAATCTGCTGCATTTAGCGCTCTTGACGGCCTACTTGGGCATTGAACCGTTGCACCAAGCTGTCATGGCGGCCTCGTACAATCGGAAGATGCCGCCCGCTGAACACCGAGACGAGAAGGCGCTGAACGCAGCCATCGCCGCGGCAATCGGACGATGCCATCCGCAATCGGTGGTGGAAGCGGAGCGCGCCAGCAAATTGGTTGGCTCAGCGAAACAGCCCGATATCACGGTGGATGCGCCAGGCCGAGAGCGAGTTCTAGTTGAGAACAAGTACGCAGGTGTCTCTCCCCGAGCATTGGAGCAGCAGTGCTTGGGGCACTTTGGAACGCGTTGGGCAGAGGATGATCGCCCGGTAAGGGTGGTTGTGGGGATGAGAAGCCCCGAGCGGCTTGATCAATTCTCAGACGAGGATTTGGCACAAGGCGCGTTCACTGAAATCACGTTCCAGTGGTCAATGTGGTCGGTGAACGGCGATGGCGCCCCGGTTAGGTTCCCTGAATCTGGGTGGTTGGAGGGCCGGATTGCAGAACTCGCCGCGTTCATAGATCGAGCGGGGGCCGATGGAGCTGATGCCAGCTCTCTAGCCGATTTGGTGCAAATGCGGCTAACCGCGGCTGCCGCTTGGGCTACAGAAGGGGTGGGCACAGCAGATGCCTTCGGGAAGGTGCTGAATCAGGAGCCGGGGGAGCAGACCAACCGCATGGCCATGGCGATTCTGTTCAACGCTGTGCTGTTCCAGTTTCACATTGCGAATCATCACCCGGAGATGCCAACGCCGTCGCAGATGATGGCCGACAACAAGCTTGATCAGCTTTATGTTTTCGAAATGTGGCAAGAGATTTTGGATGTCAACTACTGGCCCATCTTCGGGGTGAGTCAAAAGCTGTTGCGGGCTATGAACAGTTTTGTGGGGGCAAAACGAGCCCTCGAAATCCTCTGCCGCACTGCGGCGAATATGGTCGATGATCCGAGTTCGTCTGGTCTGGTGGGGCGGCTCTTCGGGGAGTTGATCGGCGATCGAAAGTTCCTGGCCACCTTCTACACACGCCCCGCGTCAGCAGCCTTGTTGGCTGAGTTGGCGGTTGAGCGCCTGGATCTAGATTGGCTGAACCCCGAGGCCATTGCCCGATTGCGGGTGGGCGACATGGCGTGCGGCACGGGAGCGCTGTTGACCGCTGTGTACCGCCGCATTGTCGAGCGGCATCGGGTAGAAGGCGGCGATGACGCCAAGATTCACCAGCACTTGATGGAAGAGGTGTTGATCGGCTGCGACATCATGGCTGCCGCCGTTCATTTGACTGCCGCCCGGCTTTCTGGCGAGCGACCAGAAATTGACTACACCAGTACCAAGACCTGGGTGATGCCCTACGGGAAGGTTACCGATGGCCAAGGCGTGATCGGATACCAGATCGGGGCGCTTGATCTGCTCCATTCAAACAAGCGGTACGCGCTTTGGGGCGATGGGACTATGGCAGCTGCTGCTCAAGGAGAAGAAGCACTGGCCATCGCCGACATTCCAGCAGGGTCTTTGGACATCGCAATAATGAACCCGCCATTCACTCGCTCCACTAATCACGAAGCTCGACACGCAGATGTACCGAATCCGGCATTTGCGGGTTTGGGCAATGATCCGCAGGCTCAAAAAGCCATGTCAAACACCCTGGCAGAAAGCACACGGCGCGTTAGCGGAATGAAGGCGGGCCACGGCAATGCCGGCATTGCTTCCAACTTCATCGATTTGGCCCATGCCAAGCTCAAACCCGGTGGCGTATTGGCACTGATCGTGCCCGCTTCGCTGGTGTCAGGCACCGCGTGGAGGCTGGCGAGAGCGCTGTTGACCGCCTCTTATCGGGACATTGCTGTGATCTCAATTGCTGAGCATGGAGACGAGGCCTCCCAAGGTCGTGCCTTTTCCGCGGACACCGGGATGGCTGAGGTGATTGTTGTGGCCACAAAGTGTGAGAGGCCGGTTCGCGGTGCCTCCCTTGATGCGACCTACGTGGTCTTGGATGATCGCCCGGCATCGTCGCTCTCTGGTGTGGAAATTGCTCGTCTAATCGAAAGCAAGAATGGAGGCGCTGTTCGGCTGAAAACTGGAGACCAAATTATCGGATGGCGTGTGGACTCTCCCTTTGGCCCTGATATTGAGGGCCATCCGAGTGGCGTATCGAACTTGGAGGTTGCCGCCGCCGTCACTGAGTTGACCGGAGGCCGGCTAGTTCTTCCTCGCCATCGAATTCTGGCGCTCCCGATATCAGCTTTGGACAAATTGGGGAGTCGTGGGCCAGTACATCGAGACATCTCCGGCAAAAATCTGGACGGCACGCCGCGTGGCCCATTTGACGTGTTTGAGTTTGCTGATCGAACTTTGTATGCCCAAGCAAGCTGGCCCATCCTCTGGTCACATAGCCACTCTGCTGAACAAGCAATGCTTGTGGAACCTTGCTCGTATGGTGCTGATCGAAATGGAATGCGGGACCGAGCTCTCGAGGTTTGGGAGGGGTACACCAATAGCGCCGGGACCTCGATAGCCGGTGCAACCCGTCTTCATGTCAACAGTGATTTCCAAGTGAACTCACAGCCGATGGCGGCTTGCCTCACCCCCGATCCTGCCATAGGCGGTCGAGCGTGGCCGTCGCTTCGTCCCACCCCTGAGGATGTCAACGAGACCGAAAACTGGGAAAAGGCCATATGCGTGTGGCTGAACAGCACCCTCGGATTGCTTGGGCGTTGGTATGTCTCAAATCGGCAGCAGAAAGGCCGTGCGAATCTGACAGTGACCACTATGGGGAATATCCCGGTGTTGGATTTGAGGGCAGTCTCAGCCGAACAGGTGCGGGATCTGGCCGGGGTGTTCGACCAATTCGAGCACCGGGCCATGCTCCCTGCCAACGAGGCCTATCGAGACGATGCCCGTCATGAACTGGACGAACAGGTGTTGTGTAGCGTGCTCGGCTTTCCCGACTCCATCCTTGATTCCCTAGAAACCCTGCGGTTGCAGTGGTGCTCCGAGCCCTCGGTCCACGGCGACAAGAAGACTCGCCCCTGAATCTCAACAGAGGCCCAACCGCTCAGCGCTGGAGAGGTTTTGTTGGGCGGTTAGGAGATGGGCGTGGTCGATGAGGCGGCCTTCGTGGCGGAAGGCACCTATGCCCTGGGCTTCGGCTTCTTCGATGGCAGCAATGAGGCGGCGCCAGCCGTCGATCTCCTCGGGGGTGGGAGAGAAGATCTGGTTGACGGTGGGAATGTGGGTGGGGTGGATGATCATCATTCCCTCGTAGCCGAGCTGCCGGGTTTGGCGGGCGAACTTGGTGAGTCCGTCGAGGTCGTCGACGGTGCCCCACAATCCAGACAGTGGGTTGGGCACACCGGCCGACCGCACGTCTATGAGCACCTTTTGACGCAGGTAGAGGGTCTCTGTGCCTTCGGGCGTCCACTGGAAGCCCACTGAGCGGCCCAAATCGCCGTGGCGACCAGTGGCGCCCCCCATGTAGGCCACCCGCTCGGAGGCGGTAGCCAGTTCATAGGCCTGACGTACGGCCGATGCGGTCTCTACCAGCGGCATAATCAGGGTCTCGGTGTCCTCCAGAGCAGCATCGGTGACGGTTACCTCTTCGGGGTCGGTGACTTGGGGCAGCATCACCGCGGTCAGCGATGGATGGAGGCAGGCCTCCAGATCGGGAGCGAAGTCGGCAGTGCCAACCGCCGAGACCCGGACGAATACCGCTGGTTGATCGGGCCTGTGGCCTTCCAACGCCTGGCGGACGAAGCCTCGGGCCTCATCAGCCGCGCCGCGGGGTATGGCGCTCTCCAGGTCGAACACCACTCCGTCGGCTTCCGATTTCAATGCCTTCTGCATCCGATCCGGCTGGTTGGCGGGGACAAACAACAGGCTGCGAATAGGCGGGGGGTCAGGCTGCATGGGGCAGAGTCAGATCCCCTCGGCTTCGACTTCTTCGCGACTGACGCCCAGCACAAACAGCACGGCGTCGAGATAGGGCACGCTGACGGCGGTCTCGACTGCTTGGCGAACTTTGGGCTTGGCGTTGAAGGCGATGCCCAGTCCGGCCGCGGTGAGCATGTCGATGTCGTTGGCGCCGTCGCCCACGGCCACCACCTGCTCGGACGACACTCCTTCGGCGGCAGCCACTTCCTGGAGGATCTCGGCTTTGCGGGCTCGGTTCACGATCGGGCCCTCCAAATTGCCGGTGAGCTTGCCGTCAACAATCTCCAGGGTGTTGGCGTAGGCATAGTCGAGGTCGAAGTTCTGCTTGAGCCGATTGCAGAACCGGGTGAAGCCGCCGCTCACGATGGCGATGGCGAAGCCCAGCCGCTGAAGGGTGGTCAGAAACGTCCGGGCCCCAGGAGTGAGGGTGACCTGGTCCCACGCCCGCTCCAGCGCGGCCTCGTCCAATCCGGCCAGGAGGCGAACCCGGTCTCGCAGCGCGGCCTCAAAGCCGATCTCACCCCGCATGGCCTGCTCAGTCAGCTTCTGGCACACCTCCACGCACCCTGCTTCGGCGGCCAGCAGATCGATCATCTCGTCCTGAATGAGGGTGGAGTCCACATCCAGCAGGGCTACGCGTTTGGCCCTTCTGGCCAGGCCTTCTCGTTGGATGGCCACGTCGAATTCGGGGTTGGCCCCGGCTACTGACAGCAGGTTGCGCCGGATGGCGTCGGCATCGCCCCCCTCCACGAGCAGCTCGTAGCTGTAGATGGGATAGCGGGAAAGGCGCACGATGCGGTTGATGTTGCCGCCTCCCTCGGCGATGGCGGTGGCGGTGGCGGCCAGCATCGCCGGGGTTAGCTCCCGGCCCAGAACGGTGACGGCGTAAGCGCCGGAGTGCACCGAGGGCGTGGGATCGACCACGTCGAATTCCACGGTCACCTTCTGCTCCCAGCCGAACAGCAGTAGGTCTTTGAGCAGGTCTTGACCCGGGGGAACCTCCATCACGATGCCCAGGGTGAGCTGGCGGCGTATCACCACCTGCTCCACGTCTTGGATTTGGGCTCCGCCGGCGGTGAGCACATTGAGCAGGGCTGCAAACAGCCCGGAGCGGTCGGGTCCGGAGACCCGGAGCAGGATTACCTGGAAGGCCACACCACTAAGGGTTGGTCGATGGAGCCCTCGAGAGATTCGATCGGGCGCATCCGGCCGTAGTGGGGTAAACCGTCAGCCGTGCTGGAGCTTGATCTCGATGTCGACGCCCGCAGGCAGGTCCAGCCGTTGAAGGGAGTCCACGGTCTTGGGTCCCGGATCCACGATGTCGAGCAAACGCTTGTGGATGCGAATCTCGAAGTGCTCGCGGCTGTCCTTGTCCTTGTGGGGTGACCGGATCACGGTGAAGCGGTGCTTTTCGGTGGGAAGTGGGACAGGGCCCCGCAAATCGGCCTGGGTGCGCTTGACCGTCTCCACGATCTTCTTGGTGGACTGGTCGATGATCTCGTGATCGTAGGCCTTCAGCCGAATGCGGATTTTCTGTCCTGCTGCCATGAGAGCTACTTAATGATCTTGGTGACGGTGCCTGCGCCCACGGTGCGGCCGCCCTCGCGGATGGCGAAACGCAGACCCTCGTCCATGGCGATGGGTGCGATCAGCTCCACGACCATCTCCGTGTTGTCACCAGGCATGCACATCTCGGTGCCCTCGGGCAGGGCGATGGTGCCGGTGACGTCGGTGGTGCGGAAGTAGAACTGGGGCCGGTAGTTGCTGAAGAACGGCTTGTGGCGACCGCCCTCTTCCTTGGTCAGCACGTAGACCTGGGCCTCGAAGTTGGTATGGGGGGTGATGGAGCCGGGCTTGGCCAGCACCTGGCCGCGCTGGACATCGTCCTTGTCGGTGCCCCGCAGCAGGGCGCCGATGTTGTCGCCGGCGCGACCCTCATCCAGCAGCTTGCGGAACATCTCCACCCCGGTACACACCGTCTCGGCGGTTTCCTTAATGCCAACGATCTCCACCTTGTCGCCGGTGTTGACGATGCCCTGCTCCACCCGGCCGGTGACCACGGTGCCCCGCCCGGTGATGGAGAACACGTCCTCGATCGGCATCAGGAACGGCTTGTCCACGTCTCGCTCGGGCTCCTCGATGTAGGAGTCCACCTGCTCCATCAGGTCGATCACCTGCTGGGCGGAGTCGCCGTCGCCGTCGAGGGCCTTGAGGGCAGATACCGGTATCACCGGAATGTCGTCGCCGGGGAAGTCGTACTCGCTGAGCAGCTCCCTAACCTCGAGCTCCACCAGTTCCAACAGCTCCTCATCGTCCACCATGTCGACCTTGTTCAAGGCGACCACGATGGCGGGCACGCCCACCTGGCGGGCCAAGAGAACGTGCTCTCGGGTCTGGGGCATGGGGCCGTCGGCGGCCGACACCACCAGGATGGCGCCGTCTACCTGAGCTGCGCCGGTGATCATGTTTTTGATGTAGTCGGCGTGGCCGGGCATGTCGACGTGGGCGTAGTGGCGGTTCCCCGTCTCGTACTCCACGTGGGCCACGTTGATGGTGATGCCCCGCTCCCGCTCCTCGGGGGCCTTGTCGATGTTGTCAAACTCGGTGAACTGCGTGGTGGTGGGATCGGCCTCCGACAGCACCTTGGTGATCGCCGCGGTCAACGTGGTTTTGCCGTGGTCGATGTGTCCCATCGTGCCCACGTTCAAGTGCGGCTTGGTGCGCTCAAATGTTTCCTTAGCCATTTTTCTCCTCCGAAGTGGGTTCCTCGCCCCTGATCATTCGCCCCTAATGCGGGCGACTATCTCCTCTTGCACCTTGGCAGGTGTCTGCCGGTAGGTGTCGAACTGCATGGTGTGCGTTGCACGCCCCTGCGTTCTCGACCGGAGTTCGGTAGCGTATCCGAACATTTCCGAGAGTGGCACATGGGCCTTGACAATTTGTTCACGGCCCCGCTGCTCCATGCTGTCGATTTTTCCCCGTCGGCCGTTGAGGTCGCCGATTACGTCGCCCATGTACTCCTCGGGAGTCACTACGTCGACGGCCATGATCGGCTCCAACAAAACGGGCTTGGCCCGCCGGGCGGCGTCGCGGAAGGCGGCAGTGGCCGCGATCTTGAAGGCCATGTCGGATGAGTCCACCTCGTGGTGCTTGCCGTCTGTGAGGGTCACCTTGATGTCAACCACCGGGAATCCGGCCAGCGGCCCGGTGGTCATGGCATCTTGCATTCCGCTGTCCACCGCGGGGATGTACTCCTTGGGGATGCGCCCCCCGCTGACCTGGCTGGCGAACTCATAGCCCTTGCCGGGGTCGTTCGGCTCAAGGTCGAATGTGATCTCGGCGTATTGGCCCGAGCCGCCGGTCTGCTTCTTGTGGGTGTAGGTGAATTTGCCCACTGGCGCGGAGACGGTCTCCCGGTAGGCCACCTGCGGCTTTCCGACCGAGGCGTCCACATTGAACTCCCGCAGCATTCGCTCCACCAGCACCTCAAGGTGCAACTCGCCCATACCGGCGATGAGAGTCTGCGCCGTTTCCTCGTCGGTGCGGACCTGGAATGTGGGATCCTCTTCAGCCAGGGCAGACATCGCCTTGCCCAGTTTGTCCTGGTCGGCTTTGGTACGGGGTTCCACTGCCACTTGGATCACCGGGTCGGGGAAGTCCATCTGCTCCAGTTCGATGGGATGGTTGGGATGGGTCAGGGTGTCGCCGGTGCGCATGTCTTTGAGGCCGATTCCGGCCACGATGTCACCGGCCCGGACAACGTCGAGATCTTCGCGGTCGTTGGCGTGCATCTCCAGGATGCGGCCGATCCGCTCCTTGCGCCCGGTGCGGGTGTTCACCACCTGGCTGCCCTTGTCCAGTTGACCGCTGTAGACCCGGAAGTAGGTGAGCTTGCCGACGTGGGGGTCGCTCATGATCTTGAACGCCAAGGCACTGAACGGGGCCCCGTCGTCGGCAGGTCGCTCGCACACCTCGCCCTTGTAAATGCCGCTGACCGGGGGGATGTCCAGCGGGGAGGGTAGGTACTCGATGATGGCGTCCAGCAGCGGCTGCACGCCCTTGTTTTTGAAGGCCGATCCGCACAGCACGGGCACGACGTCCAGCGACAGGGTGCAGGCTCGCAGAGCAGCCCGCAGATTGTCCGGAGTGATCGAATCCTCATCCTCGATGTACTTCTCCAGCAGGCTCTCGTCGAACTGGGTGAGCAGGTCGATGAGTTCGAGGCGGGCTTCCTCGGCCTTTTCCTTTAGATCCTCGGGAATCTCGGTGACGTCCCAGGTGGCGCCCAAGTCGTCGCCCCGCCATACCAGGCCCTGCATCTCCACCAGGTCGACGACGCCGAGCAGGTCGGCTTCGATGCCGATGGGCAACTGCACCACGGCAGTGGTTGCCCGCAAGCGCTCGGAAATGGTGAGCACGGCCCGCTCGAAATTGGCCCCGGTGCGGTCGAGCTTGTTGATGAAGCAAATGCGGGGGACTTCGTACTTGTTGGCCTGGCGCCACACGGTCTCCGACTGGGGTTCCACGCCGGCGACGCCGTCGAACAGGGCCACCGCCCCGTCGAGCACCCGCAAAGAGCGCTCAACCTCCATGGTGAAGTCCACGTGGCCGGGCGTGTCGATGATGTTGATGCGGTGTCCGGCCCACTCGGCGGTGGTGGCGGCCGAGGTGATGGTGATGCCCCGCTCCTGCTCCTGTTCCATCCAGTCCATGGTGGCGGCGCCGTCGTGGACCTCACCGAGCTTGTAAGCCTTTCCGGTGTAATAGAGGATGCGCTCGGTACAGGTGGTTTTTCCCGCGTCGATGTGGGCCATGATGCCAATGTTGCGGGTCTTCTCCAGCGGGTGACGAGACATGACGCTCAGGAAGTAGGACCGCTTACCAGCGGTAGTGGGCGAAGGCCCGGTTCGACTCAGCCATCTTGTGCAAGTCGTCGCGCCGTTTCACCGACGCACCCAGGCCATTGGAGGCGTCCAGGATTTCGTTGGCCAGCCGATCGGTCATGGTGCGCTCACGCCGTTCCCGGGCGTGATTGACAATCCAACGGATGGCCAGGGTGTTCGCCCGTCGAGGGCGCACGTCTACGGGGACCTGATAGGTGGCCCCACCGACCCGCCGGCTGCGGACCTCGAGTTGGGGGCGCACGTTGTCCACCGCCCGCTTCAGGGTGCCCAGCGGCTCGGCACTGGTCTTCTGCTCCACGATGTCAAGGGCACCGTACATGATGCGCTCGGCGGTGGAACGTTTGCCCCGTTGCAGGATCTTGTTCACGAACTGGGTGACGAGCAAGGAGTCGTACACCGGGTCGTTAGGGAGGTCGCGTCGCCCCGCTGGGCCCTTGCGAGGCATCTTCAGGCCTCTATTCCAGCGCTTGCGGAGTTGCGAGGCATCGCTAGCCTTCTTTCTTGGCACCGTAGCGGCTGCGGGCCTGTCGGCGGTCGGTCACTCCGGCAGTGTCCAAGGTGCCTCGGATGATCTTGTAGCGCACACCGGGCAGGTCGCGCACTCGACCGCCGCGCACCAACACAATGGAGTGCTCTTGGAGGTTGTGCCCCTCGCCGGGGATGTAGGCGGTGATCTCCATTCCGCTGGTCAGGCGCACGCGGGCTACCCGTCGGAGCGCGGAATTCGGCTTTTTTGGAGTGGTGGTGTAAACCCGAGTGCATACCCCTCGCCGCTGGGGCGCGCCTTTGAGAGCCGGCGTCTTCTCCTTGCGGAACTTTGACTGGCGACCCTTGCGCACCAGTTGCTGAATCGTGGGCACAGCACTTCCTAGGGCTGATTGGAAAAAGATTGAGGGCGCAGCGAAGGCTGCGCTCCAATTCTAAGTTTACGCCCCTAAGTTCCCCATCGGCAACACGTCGGCCTCGGCGGCATCGGCCGCTGAAACCCACTGGGCAAACTGATCTGCCAGGTCAATGTCTTCATCTGCGGAGGTGTAGTACTCCATCGGGGTGAAGTCGGGAGCGTGGGTGGCAATCTCCCGGTACATCTCCATGCCGGTCCCGGCTGGGATCAGCTTGCCGATGATGATGTTCTCCTTGAGGCCGACGAGCTTGTCTTGGCGAGACTCGATAGCGGCTTCGGTGAGCACCCGGGTAGTTTCCTGGAACGACGCGGCCGACAGCCAGGAATCGGTGGCCAGGGAGGCTTTGGTGATCCCCATGAGCTCGGGCCGCCCTTCGGCAGGGCGCTTGCCCTCTTGGGCCAAGGCGCGGTTCACGTTGGTGAAAATCTGGGAGTCCACCCGCTCGCCGGGCAGGAATTCGGAGTCGCCCGGTTCCTGAATGGCCACTCGACGGGTCATCTGGCGAACGATCAGCTCAATGTGCTTGTCGTGGATGGACACGCCTTGGTCTCGATACACCCGCTGCACCTCGTCCACGAGGTACTGCTGGGTCTCTCGCACACCGCGGATTTCCAGTAGCTCCTTGGGATCGCGGGGTCCGTCAGCCTGGGCCACCGAATCACCGGCAGACACCTCTTGGTCTTCGGCCACCGCCAGCTTCCAGGCCGGATCTATGACGATGGACCACTCGGCGCCGTCATCGCCCACCACGGACATCCGGCTAGCCTTGCCGTCCTCCTCGGTGAGGCGAACGACCCCAGAGATCCTGGTGAGCTCGGCTTTGCCTTTGGGAGTGCGGGCCTCGAACAGCTCCACGACGCGGGGCAGACCGCCAGCGATGTCCTTGCCGGCCACGCCACCGGTGTGGAAGGTCCGCATGGTGAGCTGGGTGCCCGGCTCACCGATGGACTGGGCCGCGATCACGCCCACGGCCTCGCCCACCTCGATGGGCTGGCCGGTGGCGAGGGAGAGCCCGTAAGAGGCTCGGCTGATGCCCACCTCGGAGTCGTCGGTAAGGGGGGAGAGCACGCGGACCCGGGTCACGGTGGGGTCGTCGCGCAGCAGGGCCATCTCCTCGTCGCCGACGATGGAGCCCCGCTCCAACACGGTGCCATCGCCCAGGGTCACGTCGTCAGCCAGGGTGCGGCTGAACAGGCGGGTCTCCAGGTAGGTCCGCTTGCCCGGCTCATCAGGCATGACGTCGTTGATCCAGATGCCCCGAACCGGCCCTCCCGATTCGAACGGGTCTCGGTCGTTGATGATGACCTCTTGGGCCACATCGACCAGGCGGCGGGTTAGATAGCCGGAGTCGGCGGTGCGCAGGGCGGTGTCCACCAGGCCCTTGCGGGCACCGGGGGTGGCGATGAAGTACTCGAGCATCGCCAGACCCTCGCGGAAGTTGCTCTTGATGGGACGGGGAATCATGTCGCCGCGGGGGTTGGCCACTAGACCGCGCATGCCGGCGATCTGACGGACCTGCATCATGTTTCCACGGGCTCCGGAGCCCACCATCATGTCGATGGGGTTGAACTTCTCGGACTGGAGCACCGCCTCCATGCGCTGGCGCACCTTCTCGGTGGCCTCGGTCCAGATTTCCACCTCTTTCTGGCGGCGCTCACCGTCGGTGATGATGCCCCGTCGGAACTGATTCTCGACCTTGTCGGCTTCCTTCTCGTAGCGGTCCAAGATGGTCTTCTTGTCGTGGGGGACTTTGATGTCGTCCACCGAGACGGTGAGTCCGGATTGGCTGGCGAACTGGAAGCTCAAGTTCTTCAGGGCGTCGAGGCTGCGGGCCACGACTTCCTTGGTGTACTGCTGGGCCAGCTTGTCCACGATGGTGGTGATATCCCGCTTGGTGGCCACCCGATTCACATAGGGGAAGTCGTCGGGCAGGGTGCTGTTGAACAGCACTCTTCCCACCGTGGTGGGGGTGTAGGTGGCGGCGTCGCCGTTGGCCGGCGTCTCCACCAACTGGGGGATGCGGTACTCGATGCGAGCGTGAAGCTCGACCTCGCCGGCTTCGTAGGCCCGCTCAATCTGGTGCTGGTGGCGGAAAACCCGCCCCTCGCCTACGGCGCCTTCCACTTCTTCGGTGAGGTAGTAGGCCCCGATGATCATGTCCTGGCCGGGTGTGACCAAAGGACGGCCGTGAGCGGGGCTGAGCACGTTGTTGGCCGACAGCATGAGCACTCGGGCCTCGGCCTGAGCCTGGGCCGACAGGGGCAGGTGGACAGCCATCTGGTCGCCGTCGAAGTCGGCATTGAAGGCGGTACACACCAGCGGGTGGATCTGAATGGCCTTGCCCTCCACGAGCACGGGCTCGAACGCCTGGATGCCCAACCGGTGCAGGGTCGGCGCCCGGTTCAACAGCACGGGATGCTCTTGGATTACCTCATCGAGCACATCCCACACCTGGGGACGGCGACGTTCCACCATCCGCTTGGCCGACTTGATGTTCTGGGCCAGGTCCTCTTCCACCAGCTTCTTCATGACGAAGGGCTTGAACAGCTCCAAGGCCATCAGCTTGGGGAGGCCGCATTGGTGCAGTTTGAGAGTGGGACCGACCACGATGACCGAGCGGCCGGAGTAGTCGACCCGCTTGCCCAAGAGGTTCTGGCGGAAACGCCCCTGCTTGCCCTTGAGCATGTCGGACAGCGACTTGAGGGGCCGGTTGCCCGGACCGGTCACCGGACGTCCCCGGCGGCCGTTGTCGAAAAGGGCGTCGACTGCCTCTTGCAGCATGCGCTTCTCGTTGTTGACGATGATCTCGGGTGCGCCCAGATCCAGCAGCCTCTTGAGGCGATTGTTGCGGTTGATGACCCGTCGGTAGAGATCGTTCAGGTCGGAGGTGGCGAAGCGGCCACCGTCTAGCTGCACCATGGGGCGCAGTTCTGGGGGGATGACCGGGACGGCGTCCAGGATCATGGCCCGGGGATCATTGATGCGACGGCCGTGCTGATCGCGCCGGTTGAACGCCGACACGATCTTCAACCGCTTGATGGCCTTCTGCTCCCGCTGTTGGGAGAGCTTTTTCTGGCCTTCGGGGGGATCGAGTTGCTCCCGGAGCTTGCGCTCCTCCTCGTCGAGGTCGACGCTGTCTATGAGCGTGGCGATTACCGCCGCGCCCATGCCTCCGGTGAAGAGGTCGCCGTAGCGGTCCTCCATCTCCCTCCACAGTTCTTCGTCCTCGACGATCTTGCGGGGGAACAGGCTGGAGAATTCCTCGAAGGCCCTCTCCACCATCTCGATTTCCTCAGCGTATTCCTCGTCGAGGGCCAGCAGGTCCTTCTCGGCCGCTTTCTGGCGCTTGTCCAGGTCCTTGGCGTCGGCGGACTCGAGTTCCTCCTCCAGTTCGGCCAAGCGCTCGTTCTTGCTCTCCTGAAGCTCCTCTCGGATGGCCTCGATCTCTTCGTGCTTCTCCCGTTCGAGTTCGGGAAGCCGCCGGTGGCGCTCCTCCTCGTCGACCTCGATTACCAGGTTGGCTGCGAAGTAGATGACCTTCTCCAGCTGCTTGGCCTTCAACTCCTCCTTGGGCTCGGTGCCCATCAGCAGATAGGCCAGCCACGACCTCGTGCCCCGCAAGTACCAAATGTGGACCGCAGGAGCGGCCAGCTCGATGTGGCCCATCCGATCGCGGCGCACCTTGGAACGGGTGACTTCCACGCCGCATCGCTCGCAAATGATGCCCTTGAAGCGGATGCGCTTGTACTTGCCGCAATAGCACTCCCAATCCTTGGTAGGACCGAAGATCTTCTCGCAGAACAAGCCGTCCTTTTCGGGACGGAGCGTGCGGTAGTTGATGGTCTCGGGCTTCTTCACCTCACCGTTGGACCAGGTCCGAATGGCATCGGCGGTGGCCAGTCCGATGGAGAGTTGGTCGAATGCATTGACGTCCAACATCTAGAAGCTCCTCCCCATAACACGGCGGTCGTCTTCGTCGTCTGAGCCCCGTTCAGGCCGGGAAATATCGATGCCCAGCTCCTCAGAGGTGCGGAAGGCGTCGTCGTCCAATTCGGTGATCTCCACCTGCTGGCCAGCGGTGTCCCTCACCTCCACGTTCAGGCAAAGGGCCTGCATCTCCTTGATGAGCACCTTGAAGCTCTCCGGAATACCCGGCTCGGGGATGTTGTCCCCCTTGACGATGGCCTCGTACACCCGCACCCGGCCCAGCACGTCGTCGGACTTGATGGTGAGCAGCTCCTGGAGGCAGTAGGCCGCGCCGTAAGCCTCCAGCGCCCAGACCTCCATCTCGCCGAAGCGCTGGCCGCCGAACTGGGCCTTGCCGCCCAGGGGCTGCTGGGTGATCATCGAATAGGGGCCAGTGGAGCGGGCGTGGATCTTGTCGTCCACCAGGTGGGCCAGCTTCAGCATGTACATGTAGCCGACCATGATCCGGTTGTCGTAGGGCTCTCCGGTGCGCCCGTTGAAAAGCACGGCCTTGCCGTCTTCTCCGATCAGGCGCTCACCGTCAACGGTCTCCGGCTTGATGTTCGCCAGGAGCTGTTGGATAGTGGGGTGTTGGCCGGAGTGCCCGGCCTCGTCCCAGTGGGCGCCGTCGAACACCGGGGTCGACACCAGAGTGGAAGCCCGGGTGGTGGGCCTGGTCTTGCGTCCGTCGCCCCGCTCGGGCTCCGGGCCGACCGTGCCGTTCGAATCCCAGCCCCAGCGGGCGGCGTAGCCCAAATGGGCTTCCAGGACCTGGCCCACGTTCATGCGGGAGGGAACCCCCAGTGGGTTCAGGATGATGTCCACCGGAGTGCCGTCGGCCAGATGGGGCATGTCCTCCATCGGGAGGATCTTGGAGATGACTCCCTTGTTCCCGTGCCGTCCGGCCAGCTTGTCGCCCACGGAGATCTTCCGCTTCTGGGCCACATACACCCGAACCAATTGGTTCACACCGGGGGGCAGCTCATCGCCGGCGAAGCGATTGAACTTCTTGACGTCGATAACCTTGCCGTTTTCTCCGTGGGGGACTTTGAGGCTGGTATCGCGCACCTCTCGGGCCTTCTCCCCGAATATGGCCCGCAACAGGCGCTCCTCGGGAGTCAGCTCGGTCTCGCCCTTGGGGGTCACCTTGCCCACCAGCACATCGCCGGGGCCGACTTCGGCACCGGGGCGGATAATTCCCTCTTCGTCGAGATCGGCCAGGATCTCCTCCGACAGGTTGGGGATATCTCGGGTGATCTCCTCGGGGCCGAGCTTGGTGTCGCGGGCATCAATCTCGTGCTCGTGGATGTGGATGGAGGTGAGCACGTCGTCCCGGACGAGCCGGTCGCTCAGAATGATGGCGTCCTCGAAGTTGTAGCCCTCCCAGGCCATGAAGGCCACCAACAGGTTCTTGCCCAAGGCTATCTCGCCGTTGTCGGTCGACGGGCCGTCAGCCAGGATGCGGCCCCTGCGGAACCGCTCGCCCACATTCAGCAGCGGCTTCTGGTTGATGCAGGTGTCCTGATTGGACCGCTCGAACTTCATCAGCTTGTAGCTGGTGGAGCCGGCGTTCTTGTAGTCCACCGTGATGCTGTCGCCGGCCACGTCGGTGACGGTGCCGTCTTCTTGGGCGATGATCATGTCGGCGGCGTCGCGGGCGGCCTTGCCCTCGATGCCGGTTCCCACATACGGCGCCTCAGGCCGGACCAAAGGCACCGCCTGGCGCTGCATGTTGGCCCCCATGAGGGCCCGGTTGGCGTCGTCGTGCTCGAGGAAGGGGATCAGCGCGGTGGCGACCGAGACGATCTGCTTTGGGGAGACGTCCATGAGCTGGACCTCATCAGGGGGCACTGAGGAGATCTCAGTGGTGGCCCCGAAGAACACCTCCTGCTCGAGCTGGGCCTGCAAACCCTTCATGGTCGCGGCTTGGGGAGAGCGCCGCACCAGCACGCGGTCGTTTACGAACCGGTTCTGATCGTCGAGGGGCGCGTTGGCCTGGGCGACCACGTACTCCTCCTCGTCGTCGGCAGCCAGCCAGATGATCTCGTCGGTGACCTGGCCATCGATGACCTTGCGATAGGGGGATTCGATGAAGCCGAACTCGTTGACCCGGCCGTAGGAGGCCAAGGCGCCGATCAGGCCGATGTTGGGGCCCTCGGGGGTCTCTATGGGGCACATCCGGCCGTAGTGGGAGAAGTGGACGTCTCGCACTTCGAACCCGGCTCGCTCCCGCGACAGGCCACCTGGTCCCAACGCCGACAGGCGGCGGCGGTGGGTGAGGCCCGACAGGGGATTCACCTGGTCCATGAACTGCGAGAGCTGGCTGGTGCCGAAGAACTCCTTGATGGCGGCGGCCACCGGCCGGTTGTTGATGAGCGAGGTGGGGGTGATGGCCTCCACGTCCTGGGTGGTCATGCGCTCGCGCACCACCCGCTCCATCCGGGAAAGGCCGATGCGCACTTGGTTCTGGATCAGCTCTCCCACCGAGCGGATGCGGCGGTTGGCGAAGTGGTCCTGATCGTCGAGGCGGTAGCCCGGCTCGAACTTCACCAGATGCAGAAGATAGGTGCAGGTAGCCAGCACCTCAACAGGTGACAGCACCGGCTGATCGGCCTCGGGACGCAAAAATTGCTGCGGAAGATCGGCAGGAGCAGATTTGGGTTGATGCAGCGGCAGGTCGAAGAGCTCCTCGATGCGGTCCAATTCTGGGCCCAGCTTGCGATCGAGCTTGTAGCGGCCCACCCGGGACAGGTCGTAGCGACGGCTCTCGAAAAAGGCGTTGCGGAAGTAGTTGCGGGCCGCTTCCACTGATTGGGGCTCGCCGGGACGGGCTCGCTTGTATATCTCCAGAAGGGCCTCGTCCTGGGTGGCGTGCTGATGCTTGTCGCTCTCCCACTGATCGGCCAGGAAATCGAAGTGGGCCACAAACCGGTCCAAGAAACCGGGGGCCTTTTCCTCGTCGTAGCCCAACGCCCGCAGCAGGGTGAACAGGCTCATCCGGCGCTTGCGGGCGACGCGGGCCCCTGCGGTGGGATTGCGACCCGGCTTGTGCTCGACGTCGAACTCGATCCACTCGCCCCGGTAGGGGTGGATGGTGCCGGTCACGAGCTGGTGCTTGCTGAGATTGCGGAGTCGGAAGCGCTCGCCAGGCTGGAAGATCACGCCGGGGGAGCGCACGAGCTGGGACACCACGACGCGCTCGGTGCCGTTCACAATGAACGTGCCCTTGTCGGTCATGACCGGGAAATCGCCCAAGAAGACGATCTGCTCGATGATCTCACCGGTGTTGCGGTTGGAGAACCGAGCCTGCACCAAGATGGGTGCCGAGTAGGTCATGTCCTTCTCTTTGCACTCTTCCACCGAGGTGCCCCAGCGGGGGCCCGGGTTCAGGTCTTCATTGTCGGGGTCGAACTCAAGCTCGAGTTGCAGGGTCTCCGAGAAGTCCTTGATGGGGCTGATGTCGCGGAAGGCATCAGCCAGTCCTTGCCGGATGAACCATTGGAAGGAGTCCTTCTGCACCGCAATGAGGTCGGGCAGGGGCAGCACCTCCTCCAGGTTTCCGAAGGAGTAGCGGTCGCGGGTCGCCGAACGTGCGGACAAGGTGAACTCCATGTGTATAGACGGGCAACGCCGGTTGGCTGCTCGAATCCCTGAACGTCAATGGGAGGGGGAATCCCTAAACGCGGCCGCGTCAAAAGAAAAGGCGTGGCCGGGGAGACAAGCGAGCGGGTATCCGGGAATGATACGCGGTGCGGACATGGTTTACAAGCCATGACCGCCAGGAATTCGCTGGTTGTGCGTTACTTGAGCTCCACAGCCCCGCCGGCGGCCTCAATGAGCTCCTTGGCCTTCTCGGCGTCCTCCTTAGAGGCCTTCTCCAAGATCGGCTTGGGAGCGTTGTCCACCAGTTCTTTGGCGTCCTTCAGGCCCAGGTTGGTGAGGGTGCGTACCTCTTTGATGACCTGGATCTTCTTTTCGCCCGCGCTGGTCAAAACCACGTCGAACTCGCTCTGCTCTTCAGCGGCACCGCCGCCGTCACCGCCGCCGTCGCCGGGAGCCGCCATCATCATGGGCATGGCTGCGGCCGGGGCTGCGGCCTCTACGTTGAAGCGCTCTTTGAACGCCTCTTTGAGCTCGGACAGCTCAAGGACCGTCATGGACCCGATGGAGTCCAGAATCTCATCTACCTTGGACATTGCTGTTCCTCATTCCTTTGTTGATTGGTTGTTGTCAGTTTTTCGAGACAGAGCAGGTCAAGCCCCGGTGTCGCCCTTTGCACTGAGGGACTCCAGCAATCCAGCTGTCTCGACCAGGGGAGCATCGAGGAGCCCGGCCATCTCGACCAGCGGGGCTTCCAGCAATCCGGCCATCTCAGTCAAGGGGGATTCCAGCAGACCGAGGATCTCAGCGAGGATTTCGGTCCGGGTCCCGAGCTTGGACAGGGCGCTCACTTTTTCGGCCGATATCACCTGGCCATCGAGCACGCCGCCCTTTATCGACAAGAAGCTGGAGTCTTCGGCGTATTTGCACAGGGCCTTGGCCAGCGATACGGCATCGCCCGGGGAGCCGTCGTCACGGGAGCCGACGAAAGCCAACGCGGTTGGGCCCACGAGGACCTCGTCCAAGTCCAAGTTGAGTTCGCGGGCCGCGAAGCGGGTCAGGGTGTTCTTGTAGACCTTGTAGTCGCCACCGGCATCGCGCAGCTGGCGGCGCAAATCGGCCAGGGCCGGCACGTCGAGGCCGCGGTAGTCGGTGATGACCACGGCCTCGGTGGAGGAGATGCGATCGCGTACTTCCTCAACAACGGCCACCTTTTCGGGGCGGGGATTCTCCATCAGATTGCTGATCCCTCCATGAGAACGAGACTCTTCTTCAAAACGAATAGGGGGGCGCCGCTGAGTGCGAACGCCCCACGAGTTTCGGGAGGGTTCACCTCGTCAGGCCAGTCGACGCCTCGGTCTGTTGCGGACAGAGTGCCGGCCGATTAAGCGGTGCTGGGCACTGCGCCTGATGTCTGCGGCAAATCAATAAATTGTGAGCGCCAAAAGGTACCAGATCAGTTACTGGCTCCCAAGTCGGCGGGATCCAGCCGTACTCCTGGTCCCATGGTGGAAGAGATGGTGACCTTGCGGATATAGCGGCCCTTGAGAGCCGCGGGCTTGGCCCGGGTCAGTTCGTCCACGACCGCTCGGATGTTGGCCACGAGGGCGTCGGCTTCAAAGCTGACCTTGCCCACGGGCACATGGACGTTCCCCTGGCGGTCGGTGCGAAATTCCACCTTGCCGCTCTTGAACTCGCCCACTGCTCGGGCCACGTCATCGGTGACCGTGCCGGTTTTCGGGTTGGGCATCAGTCCCCGGGGCCCGAGGATCTTTCCGAGCTTTCCCACCACCGGCATCATGTCGGGGGTGGCGATGGCCACGTCGAAGTCCATCTTGCCCCCCTGCACTTGCTCAGCGAGGTCGTCGGCGCCCACCACGTCGGCGCCGGCCTCGCTCGCCTGGGTGGCCGCCTCGCCCTGGGCGAACACGGCCACACGGACGTCGGTGCCGGTGCCCGAGGGCAAAGAAACCGTTCCCCGGATCATCTGGTCGGCTTTGCGAGGATCGACTCCCAGTCGGGCCGCGAGCTCCAGAGTCTCGTCGAATTTCGCGGCCGACAAGCTCTTAACCAGCTCGATCCCCTCCTGGGCGGTGTGCGGGTGCTGCTTGTCGTAGCGCTGGGCGGAATCGCTGTACCGCTTGCCTTTCTTCGCCATGTCGGCTCCCTCAGTGTTGTAGGCCCGTAGGCCAGTTGGATATGTCTTGTCGGCCCGCCGAGCGAGGTCGTCTCGTCGGGCGGTTGGATATGACTGCTGGTTTGCTGGGCTACTCGACCGTTATGCCCATGCTGCGGGCGGTTCCGGCCACCTGAAGCTTGGCCTGCTCGAGATCGTCGGTGTTGAGATCGGGCATTTTGACCTTGGCGATCTCCGCACACTGGGCGTCGGTGATGGCGCCGACTACTTCTCGGCCCGGCTCCATTGACCCCTTCTCCAGTCCGGCCGCTTCCCGGATGAGGAAAGAGGTGGGAGGGGTCTTGGTGATGAACGAGAACGTCCGGTCTTCGTAAATGGTGATCTCTACCGGGATGATCTGTCCCCGCTTGTCCTCGGTTCTGGTGTTGTAGTCCCGGCAGAAGTCCATGATGGCCACACCATGGGGACCCAGCGCGGTGCCCACGGGGGGCGCCGGAGTGGCCTGGCCGGCGGGTATCTGGATTTTGATGGTGGTGGCTACCTTTTTTTGAGCCATGGCTCTGCCCCTTCTGGCTTGGTCTTCTTGCCGCTTGGCGACTTGGGGGAATTCGAATCTTCCTACAATTTCGCCACTTGGGAGAACTCGAGTTCGACTGGCGTCTCTCGGCCGAAGATATTGACGAGGACCTTCATCTTGAGCTGGTCTTCGTTGATCTCGGCCACCTCGCCGGAGAAATCGGCGAACGGGCCCTCTTTGACTCGGATGGTCTCGCCCACCTCGTAGAGCAGGCGAGGCTTGGTGCGGCGGACGGTCTGTTCGCCGTCGGTCTTGACCTGAAGGAAGTTCTCCACGTCTTTGCGCTTCAGGGCCGACGGCTTGCTGCCCCTTCGACCATGTCCCACAAAGCCGGTCACACCGGGGGTGTTGCGGATTACATCCCAGGAGACATCGTTCATTTCGGCTCGAACCAGCAGGTAACCGGGGAACATCTTCTTCTTGGTGGTGACCTTCTTGCCGGCTTTGAACTCCACCACGTCTTCCATGGGAATCACGGTTTCGTGGATATGGCTCTCCATGTCCATGGTCTTGCGGCGGGCTTCGATGTTCTGCTGGACCTTGTTCTCATAGCCCGACTGGGTGTGGACCACATACCACTTCCCAGGCATGTCATAGGGGCTGATGGTCTCGGTCTGATCTTCGTCCTTCTCGTAGACCAACTCCTCGGCATCGATCACCTCGACCGGGTGCTCTGCCACCGCGGCGTCTTCCTGAAAGTCGGCTCCTTCAATGTCGGCGATCTCAACGTCGGGCTCGGCGACCGGCCCGGTGGGCAGCAATGCCGCGGCGGCCTCAGCGGCATCAACCGGTGGGGCGGCGGCTTCGGCGTCGCCAGCCTCGACGGAGTCAGCCGTTTCGGATCCCGAGTCGGCCGTGTCGGTGGTGGGGAAGAGATCGGTCATCGCGGTTTCGTCTACCTCAGGGTTCATCGATCGAACAACTTCAGGATGGCTTCGCTGAAGCCCCAGTCGAGCAGGCCGATGGCGGTGGTTAGCAGCACCAGAACTACCAGCACCACGATGGAGTAGTTGACGACTTCCTCGCGCCGGGGCCACGAAACCTTGCGGAGTTCGCCGCGAACCTCGCGCAGGAATTGCACCGGACCAACCCGCTCTTCCCCGGGCCGGGGCTGATTCCTGGCCTGGCGGCGGTCGCGGACCGGGGTGCCTTCTTCGTCGACGAAGCCCTGCCGCTTGGCCATCCTCTTCTGTTGTCTGTTCAGGTCGGTCATGTTGACTCCAGTGCGCCCGGCACTACGGAGACGGGATCGCTTGCGCAGGGCAGGAGGGACTCGAACCCCCAACCGCCGGTTTTGGAGACCGGTGCTCTACCAATTGAGCCACTGCCCTTCGTTCGTTAGGGGCAAGACAAGGCTACCGTGCCAACGGTAGGCGTCCGCAATACAAAACCGGGGCGGTTTACCGGCGTGAGCGGCGGCGGAAGAAGACGGTAATCACCGCCAGCGTGGTCGCGGCCAAGAAGCGCCTGATGAGCTGGCGGCGGCGGTCGTACCGGTCGAGGCGGGCCATGACCTTCCACACCAGGGTGGGGGGCGCCTCGGTCGGAGAGCGGTGGTCGAATGACTGGGAGGCATCGTTGGTCATGAGGCCCCCTCGTCTGGTGCTTCTTGGGCGGTTGGCTCTGTTTGATCGGCCCCCAGCTCTGAAGTGCGCTGAAGTACGGCGCGCAGCCGCTGTCGGGCCCGGTGGAGCCGGACCTTGGCCGCCGAGGTAGTGATGCCCAACTCGGCGGCGATCTCACTATGGGAGAGGTCGTGCAGATCGCGCAGCACCACCACTTGCCGTAGGCGATCGGGTAGCGCGCGGATCGCCCGGTCGATGTGATGGCGAAGAATAGCCGCCTCGGCTCGCAGGCTCGGGTCCTGCTCGGGCCGCAGATCGACGATGGGGACGTCGTCGCTCAGTTCCTCGGTGCGCTGGCGGGTTCGGCGGCTCAAATGCGTGGACGCGCAGTTGCTGGTAATGCGGTACATCCAGGTGGAGAAACTGGAGTCGCCCCGAAAGCGGCGGATGGCGCGGTAGGCCCGGACATAGGCGTCTTGTACCACGTCACCGGCGTCGTCGGGGTTGCCGGTGAGCCGGTAGGCCAGGGCGTAGATGTCCCGGTAGGTGGATCGGACGAGTTCGTTGAACGCGTCGCGGTCGCCGCGGCGGGCGGCTTCCACCAGCGCGGCGTCTTCGGGGACGGACTCACGAGATGCTGCTGGTTCGATGGGGCCAGATTATCCCCGGCCCCCAAGGGAGCGAAAGGGAGAGTAGTAGCGGCGGCCAGACTCGAACTGGCGACCTCTCGATTATGAGTCGAGCGCTCTTACCGACTGAGCTACGCCGCCCCGGAGCTCCCCAGCGGCTGGATGCCGCGTAGGAGACCCTGAGCCTCCTGAGAGAATCGAACTCTCGACCTTTTCCTTACCATGGAAACGCTCTGCCGACTGAGCTAAGGAGGCGGGCTGGGAACTCTATCCCTATGCGACGTAAATATTGCCACTCTGTACCTGCGGCGGGAAAGCCAGAATTGGGAGGTGGCGGACGGTACGGTGCAGCCCGTGGCCATTCGAGCAGCCCGGCCGGCTGACGCTGAAGGCATCCGTGAGATCTACAACTACGAGGTGCTGAACGGGACCAGCACTTTCGACATCGAGCCCCGGTCGTTGGCCGCGCAGCAGGCCTGGTTGCAGGATCGCAGCGGTGTCCACGCGGTGCTGGTGGCCACGCCCGACGGAGATGACGACACCGTGATCGGATATGCCTCCCTGTCGCCCTTCCACACTCGACCTGCCTACAACACCACGGTGGAGAACTCGGTGTATGTCCATGTCGACCAAAGAGGTGAGGGCGTTGGCCGGGCGCTGTTGCTGGAGTTGATCGCCTTGGCCCAGAGCCACGGGTTCCACACCGTGATCGCCCGAATCTCTGGAGGCAACGAGGCATCAGTGGCCGTCCACCGCTCCGCAGGCTTCGAAGTAGTGGGCATCGAGCGCGAAGTAGGCCGCAAGTTCGGCCGCTGGCTCGACGTGACCGTGATGCAGCTCATGCTGCGAGATTGGAGCAACGAGCATCAGTAGAACCCTTCCCCGTCGGTTTCCCATGTCAATTTGTGATGCCAGTCGCAGAACACCGCCGGATACCGCAACCACTTGGAACGGCGGGCTTCTGTCGATTGGTCGGTCATCGCCCCGCTGAGACTAGAGGACGTTGTCGTCTGTTCATCGCGCTCCGCCGGTGTGCTCGCCGCTCCACAGCGGGACCCCCAACCCGGCTTCTAGCCGCCAGATGATGGGCTGGTCTCCCCCGGTCCGTCCGGCGAGTAAGTTGATGACGGGTCGGGTGTGGACGTTGGTGGCCCGTGACACGGCGCTCATGGGTAGGCCGTTGGCGCCGCAGACTGATCGCCAGTCCAGCGAGCTTCGGCATCGGTATCCGCACGGGCTCCATCAAATCATGGCGATGGGGTGTGCGGTGGTTGGGGGCGTGGTTTCAGGCGGCGGCCCGTTGTTGGCGGGGTAACGGTTGTGGTGGCGGGTGGGCTCTGGGGCTGGGCCGGGGTGGGGGTAGCAGGCGGTGCCGGCCGGTTTGGGCGTTGTGTTCGACTGTATGGCCGTGTTTGTGCACTTTGGTGTGGCATTTGGGGCACATCAGCACCAAGTTGTTCATGTCGGTGGGCCCGTTGTAGTCCCATGGTTGGATGTGATGGGCGTCGCAGGCCTGGGGTCTGATGCCGCAGCCCACACAGCCACGGTCTCTGCGGTACAGGGCCAGCTTCTGGGCCTTGGTGACTGCTCTTTGGGCTCTTCCCATGTAGAGGGGCTGTCCGTCGGATCCGAAGATCAACGGCACGATCTGCGCTTCGCAAGCGAGGCGGCGGAGTTCGTCGAGCTCGATGGGCGTCCCGTCGATCAACCCGGCGTTCTTGAGCCGGCCCTCGATGGCGTCGTAGTCGGCGGACACCACCAGCACCGTCTTCTGCGGCTTGATCCCGCAATCCGGCGCACCCTCCGCCGCCTCAGTTGGGGTGCTGGCGTCGGGCTGCTGGGTTATCAGGGCGACCAGCGCATCGGCGTTGCGCTGCTCGAAGGTGCGGATCGGATCGTAGGCGATGTCGTCAGCGAGCATCTTGGCGCTCAGAGCCGAAACGGCGCTCTTGACCCGCTCACCGGCCACTTGATCCAGTTCGGCGTGCAGCACGACCATGCCGCGGCTGCCGTCGAACACCTTGAAGGAGCGCCGAGCCCTTTGGCGCTCGGCGCGGCCCATCCCGTCATCGGCGCGACGCTGGTCCTCGCGGGCGACGACTGACTTCTTGAACTCATCGTGGCCCTGCCAGCCACCCAGATCCAGCAACTCCTGCTGGTCTTGTGCGCTCATTGGTGCCCGCTTGTGCGATTCGGCGACCACCGCTCCCTGGTCGGCGGAGATGTGTCCGTCTTGGACCGCACCGAGAATCTGCGGCATGGCTTTGAGGCTCTCGGCAGTCTTGGCCAGCCGGCGGGCCCGGTAGGCGCTAATCCCGAGCTGGTGGCACACCGTCGCCGCCGCGCCCGGCCCCTCGAGCTCGCCATAGCGCACAACCAGGCCGACCAGATATCCCTCCGCCCGGCGGCGCAACAGATCAGCCTCGCCCATCAAACTGAGCATCCCCCTTTTGGCCGGTCACCTCGATTAGGAGGTAACCATGTCATTGAT